>CANRPG010000032.1 GCA_947632425.1 uncultured Clostridia bacterium
CGTGTGTTTCTTTCAGTCTGTGGTTGTTGTGACGCTTTATAGTGCCTGCAAAGCCTTTACCTTTGCTTGTGCCGCTTACGTCAACTATGTCGCCCTCCGCGAATGTGTCAGCCTTGATTATATCGCCAACATTCAGCGAAGCCGTGTCGTCAAGTTTGAACTCTCTCAGAGTTCTCTTCATCGCAACGTCAGCCTTTTTGAAGTGACCCTGCAAAGGCTTTGTCACGTTCTTTGAACGGATCTCACCGAAGCCGAGCTGTACGGCATCGTATCCGTCGTTCTCAGCCGTTTTCTTCTGTACTACTACACAAGGACCGGCCTCGATAACTGTTACAGGAATGAATTTTCCTGCCTCGTCGAAGATCTGTGTCATACCGATCTTCTTTCCGATTATCCCTTTTTGCATTTTCTTTTCCTCCTAAAATAGGTTATTGGTCGGAATTTTCCGACATGACCTGCCGTAAAACCGTTGAGAGATCACCTTTGCGATCTCTTTAGGAGATTACTTGATCTCCATTACGATCTCAACGCCCGCAGGAAGTTCCAGCCCCTGAAGAGCTGTCATTGTGTCGTCTGTCGGTCTGAGTACGTCAATAAGTCTCTTGTGCGTTCTCAGCTCGAACTGCTCTCTGCTGTCCTTGAACATGTGAACAGCGCGGAGAATGGTCACGATCTCTTTGTCTGTCGGCAGAGGTATAGGGCCGCTTACCTTAGCGCCCGAGCGCTTTACAGCGTCAACTATCTTTCCTGCCGCCGCGTCAACAACAGCGTGTTCGTAACCTTTGATCCTTATCCTGATCTTTTCATTGACTGCCATTTTAATTCGCCTCCTTGAAAATTTGTTGGGGGCAAGACCTTGTTTTACGAGCCTTAAAGCCCGTCAGATCTTTTACACTACTCCATGTGTTTCGCTTGTAAGCCGAAAAAATATCCGAAAACCGTGAATTGTTTTCGGGGCTTACACAGCGCACACATAAAGCCCGTGCTTTAGCGTAAAAGCGGCAATGCCGCCATCGCAAGAAACGCAAAAGCCTTGATGTGTAAATATCGGCCGCCCGGTTTAAAATCGGACATACTCTGCGGAAATTCCCCGACTCTTTGGTCGGCCACCTCCCGCTTCATCGCATATCTTTGCCGCACACCATACATAATATATATAGTATACAGCTTCACGCATTTATAAAACGCGCATAGCAGTCACGCAAATAATATTTTAACATTTCCTGCCCGATATTTCAAGCATTTTTTAACGCCTTCACTATAGAATTTTCACCCAAAATCTCATGCCTTTTTGTGCACCTTGCACACAATTGTGCCTGCCCCTGTCTTTGCCTACAATATCTTGGGTATACTATTATAATATATACAAAAAATTACGCCGATGTGGGTCAGTCATCAGCGCATATATCTTTGTATTCTATCAGCCGTTGCTCTGTGCAAGCCTTTTCATCAGCTTGGACTTTTTATTTGCGGCTGTATTCTTATGAAGTATGCCCTTGGAGCAAGCCATGTCTATCTTCTTGACAGCAGCCTTTACAGCCTCGTTTTTGTTGTCGGTGTTCTCTGCAATAGCAGTGTCAGCCTTTTTAACAGCAGTTCTGAGGTCAGACTTTATCATCTTGTTCCTGAGAGTTTTCTTCTCAATGACAACAGTTCTTTTCTTTGCGGATTTGATATTCGGCACTCCTTACACCTCCCGTTAAACATAAATTTTCCACTCATTCTCAATGCTATCTGCATACTGAGAGGGAAATGCAATAACACTAAAACAAGTATCAAGACTTATCATACCACATCTTTTAAAATTTTGCAAGTGTTTTTTGCAAAAATCTCAAATAAAATAAGCGCCCGAAATTGTGTAATTTCAACTAAAAACCTCAAAAGGAGCTAAAATCTATGCCTGTACGCACCGACCTAGCCTATGAAAGCGCCGCCCGATCCCCCCACCTTAGCGGCATAACCCAAAGCGAGCGCGAAGAAAGCGGTCTTAACGTCAGCCGCATTTGCGTTGAAACAAACGAAGCCGCGCATGCTCTTTGCAAACCGCAGGGCTGCTATATCACCATATCTTCGCAGGAATTTTCCTTGCAGTCGTCTCCCGAACATTTCGCCGAGCGCGCCGCCGTCATCTCGCGTGAAATATCTGCGCTTTGCGGCAGCGTTTCTTCTGCGCTTGTGGTGGGGCTTGGCAACCGCAATATCACCCCCGACCGCCTCGGGCCTGCCGTCGCAGATAAAATAATAGCCACGCGCCACCTAAAACGCCTCGCGAAAGATATAGATACAGCCGGAATGGCAGAAGTATCCGTGCTTGCCGCAGGCGTTATGGGGCAAACGGGTCTTGAAGCAGCCGAGACTGCAAAAGCAGTCGTTTCCGTCGTCCGCCCCGATGTACTGATAGCCGTGGATGCCCTTGCCTGCTGCGAGTATGAGAGCCTTGGCAGCACTATACAGCTTTGCGATACCGGCATTTCCCCCGGCAGCGGCGTAGAAAATGCGCGCGCCGAGTTTTCCTCAAAAACCATGGGCGTGCCCACCGTTGCCATAGGCGTGCCCACCGTTATGGACGCGCAGGCGCTCTCAGACAGCCCTTTATATAATGGCATGTTTGTCACTCCGCGAAGTATCGATACCCTGATAGAGCGCACGTCATCGCTTATCGCGCTCTCGCTCAATCTTACGCTGCACAGCGGTCTCACCGCCGAAGAGATAATCTCTCTTTGGTAAATTGCACATAATTCAGGCTGTAATTTCGTCGCATTTCACATATGAAAATTTCTCCCGACCTATAGACTTTTGCATATAAATTTGATACAATTATTATGTATAGGTATGTATATCATCTTTTGTTTTATATAAAGGAGGAACTCATATGAAAAAGCTGTCGGCAAAAATAGCCGCACTTACAATATCGGCAGCGCTCTGCTGCTCTTTGGGCGGCTGTGTCTTTCTGCCCGACGAGGAGACCATTCTCGCCGCGCCCTCGGTAGAGCAGACGGACGTCAACTATTCTACCATAACAGCCAAAAAGCGCGACCTTATCGACCAGGATATAAACACCGGCGTTGTCGCTTCACAAATGCAGTATAACCTCAGCTTCAAAGAGCAGAGCGGCACTATCTCAAAAATATATGTCCATGCAGGCGATACAGTCAAAAAAGGCGACATCATCTGCGAGCTCGATACCAGCGACCTTGCCTATTCTATAAAGGAAACGGAGCTCAGGCTTCGCTCGGCACAGCTTGACAAGCAGATATTGCAGGAGGGCGGCGCATCTCAGGCAGAGGTAGACAGAGCGCAGGTGGAAGTTGACCTGATACAAATGCAGCTTGACGAGCTTTATGAGCAGCGCGACAGCGCAAAACTCTATTCCGCTATAGACGGCACAGTATCTGCGCTGGGCATGGGCGTTTCGGCAGGCAACTATGTAAATCAGGGCGATACCGTTGCCACAGTTATAGATACCACCAGCCTGTATGTTGCCATTAAGCCCGAGACCGACAGTTACAAGCTGTATAAAATGGGTACTAAAATGAATATACGCATTGACGGCGAGCTTTACGATGCCGAAGTTTTCATGACCCCCGACGAAATGGTCGCGGAAGATTTTGAGGAAGAAGAAGTTATATACGAAGTCTACGACCCCGACCAAGAAGATGTTCCCGATGAAATGCAGTTTGACCGCGAGTCTGTGTATGTTAAATTTACAGGCGCTCCCCCCGAAAACTGCGTTGGCAGTCTGGCAGACTGTATTCTTGTTATAGATGAGCGCAAAGACGTTGTTGCCATTTCAAACAACCTTATCAAAAACATAGACGACAAAAGTATAGTATACCTTCTGAAAGACGGCAAGAAAGTCGCACAAGAGGTAGAAGTCGGCTTGCAGACAGGCTCTCTTTCCGAGATAATTTCGGGAGTTGAGGAGGGCGACACCGTTATCGTAAGATAGCGCGTCTGAGAAAGGACAGATATGTTTACATTGCTGCTCCGCAAAATGCGGAATACAAAATGGATGGTTCTCTGCCTGCTGATAGGCTTTGTTATGGCATCGGCAATGCTCAGCACCATACCTATTTATATGAACGCCTCGCTGAAGCGAATGCTCGTGAAGGATATGGAGGAGCTTCAGCTTACGCAGAACGTCTACCCCGGCATATACGCCACGCAGGCTTCGATCCCTCTGAAATATTCCGTCGAGGAAGCCACCGAGAAGATAAACGAATACATAAAGCTCACGCGTGATAATTACGAGGCTCTCGATTTCCCCACCCTCAACGAAAAACTCGTGCTTATAGACGACTACGACTATGTTACATCTATAGTCTCTTCCGACGGCAATTCGCGTTCTTCCGTAAAGGTCGGCTCTATGACGAATATAGATGACCATGTGACTATTCTTGACGGTCGTATGTATACCCCCGGCAAGCGCGACGACGGCGTATATGAAGTTATAGCCACCGAGCAGGCTCTCAAGCTTTCGGGGCTTACCATAAATACCGTGTATGACGTTATAAGCTCTTTCGATGTCGAGGGTACAAACCCCATGAAGATAGAGATAGTCGGTATGTTCACCGTCGGCGACCCCAACGACCCCTACTGGTCTGAAGGGCTTGACAGCACATATCTCAACAGCGTTTTTATGGATCACGATACCTTTATAAACGGCCCCGTGGCAGACCGCAACTGCACCATATCCAGCTTTTCCATGAGATATTCGATAGACTATCAGAACATGGAAATGACCGACCTTGAAGATATAAACGAAATGCTCTTGCAGCAGAAAAAATCATACCCCTATAAAAATGTAAAATTCACCTGCCCCGTAATGGAGATATTTCAGGAGTATGTC
This sequence comes from uncultured Clostridia bacterium, assembly GCA_947632425.1. GTDB lineage: Bacteria > Bacillota > Clostridia > Oscillospirales > Ruminococcaceae > UBA7477. Next base: position 4,850 of record CANRPG010000032.1, read on the forward strand.
GGCAGAGCGCGCCAGCTTAAACTGATACTCTGGCTGATACAGATACCCGTTATGCTTATGATAGTTTTCTATCTGTTCATGGTATCGCAGCTGAATGTAGAGCAGGAAAAGAACGAAATAGCCGTGTTCAAAAGCCGCGGCGCATCTTCCTTCCAGATATTCAGGATATACGCGCTGGAATCCATTGTTCTGGGCGTGTTTACCGCTATACTCGGGCCATTTCTGGCTCTGGGCTTCTGTACCGTGCTGGGCGCTTCAAACGGCTTTCTGGAATTTGTAAACAGAACCGCCCTGCCTATTAAGCTTACCCTAGATGCCTTCTTGTATTCACTGCTCGCGGCGGTCGTGTTCTTTATAACCACCATGGCGCCTATAATCCCTGCCGCACGGGTCTCGATAGTAGAGCACAAGCAGCGCAAGGCGCGCAAGAAAAAACGCCCGCTGTGGGAAAAGCTTTTCCTCGATATAATACTCATCGGCGGCTCAGTGGGCTGGCTGTACTACTATAATTACAGTCAGCAAAAGCTTGTTGACAGCGGCATGGTAGAAGCCTCGCAGTCAGTAAACCCCATGCTTTTTGTGGCATCTACCGCTTTTATACTCGGCTGCGCTCTGTTTATAGTAAGGCTGCACCCCCTTATAATAAGGCTGATATACCTCATCGGCAGAAAAAGGTGGTCGCCTGCCGCCTATGTATCACTCAATAACATCGGCAGATCCTCCACAGGCAGAGAGCGTTTCCTCATGGTATTTTTAATACTTACCGTGTCGCTCGGCGTGTTCTTTGCAAACACCGCAAGAGCTATCAACCGCAACGCCGAAGAAAGAGTGACATATTCCGTAGGCTGCGATGCCGTAATAACCGAGAACTGGGAGACCCAGATAATCACCACCTACGATGAAGAGGGCGAAGAAGTCAAGAACACCGCGTATACAGAGCCTGTCATAGAGCGTTTCTCGGAGCTTAAAGGCGTGCAGAACATCGCGCGCGTTCTTACCGCAAACGAAGCGGTCATCTCGGGCAGCTGCATAGAAAAATCCATTCCCAACCCTACCATTCATAACAAAAAAGACCCCAACGCCACGCTCACCGCAAACGCAACAGGCAACTGCGCAATAATGGCGGTAGTGCCCGGCGAATTTGCAAAGGTAGTCCAGCCTATAGACAGGCTTCTGCCCGTGCATATAAACAACTATCTCAACGGTCTTAACAATTGCAGCACCGGCGTTATACTTTCATCTTCTTTCAGAGATAAGTATACAGTAAAGCTAGGCGATACCGTTACGATCGCGCTTGACGAAAATACCGAGTTTGAAGCGGTGGTCATAGCCTTCGCAGAATACTGGCCTTCTATAAACCCGTATAAGACCGAAGATTTCGCAGTGCTCAACTATAACTATGTTCAGGCAAATTCCGAAGCTGCCCCCTATGAAGTGTGGGTAGACCTTGACGATGATGTCACCACCGCGGAGTTTTATCAGTCTATAGAAGAAAGCGATATAGACTTAGCATCTGTCATCTCCGCCCGACAGGAGAGAATAAACGAAAAGAACGACCCCATGCTGCAAGGCCTCAACGGCGCGCTTACCCTTGGCTTTATCACAATAATGGTAATGTGCATCATCGGTTTCCTGATATACTGGATACTCTCGATAAAGGGCAGAACGCTCCAGTTCGGCATACTGCGTGCAATGGGCATGAAGTTCCGCGAGATAATCGCCATGATAATCTACGAGCAGCTGCTGGTTTCCGCGGTCGCTATTGTAATGGCATTCGTCGTCGGTTACTATGCAGGCAAGCTGTATATACCGCTGTTTGAGAGCATCTACGGCGCAGAGGAAATGGTGCCGCAGCTCGAGGTCATCTCACAGCGCAGCGATTACTACAAGATATACGCTATAATAGCCCTCATGCTGCTTATCGGCATAGCCGTTCTCGGCAGACTTATCTCAAAGATAAACATCAGCAAAGCCTTAAAACTAGGCGAAGAGTAATACCCCATAAAAATAAGACAGGTCTGCTTCACCTAAGAAACAGACCTGTTTTTTCTGTATATTTTTTAGTATGCCTTACCGCTGCGCACCGCGCCCCTCAGCGGCAGTATCGTTTTGGGCGATACCGAAAATTCGTCCGCGCCCATTTTCAGAAACTGCTCCGTCAGCGATGTGTCAGCCGCCGATTCACCGCAAATTCCTGCCCATATGCCGTTTGCGTGAGCCGCCCTTATCGTCTCTTCAATAAGCCTCATCACCGCCGGGTGAGCCACATCGTAAAACCGCTCCAGTGCGCTTCCCTGCCTGTCAGCCGCCAGCGTGTACTGCGTAAGGTCGTTAGTACCTACAGAGAAAAAGTCAGCCTCTTTCGCCAGATCATCAGCAATAAGCGCCGCAGCAGGCGTTTCCACCATTATGCCTATAGGTACGTGCTCGTCAAACGCAACGCCCTTTTCACTAAGCTCCTCGCGCACCTCGCGGCATATGCGCTTTGCATCTATAAGCTCCCAAAGTCCTGCCACCATCGGGAACATTATCAGCAGTTTTCCGTAGACCGATGCCTTGTAAAGCGCCCTCAGCTGCGTTTTGAATATGTCGGGCCGCGTAAGACACAGCCTTATGCCCCTCATGCCAAGTTCTGGGTTGTGCTCTCTTTCAAGACCCAGATACTCTGCGTTTTTGTCCGCGCCTATGTCCAGCGTGCGAATTATAACTTCCCTGCCTTCCATTTTCTTCAGTACGGAAGAATACGCCTCAAACTGCTGCTCCTCCGTCGGCAAAGAACCGCTTTCAAGAAACAGAAATTCGCTCCTGAAAAGCCCTATGCCTGCCGCATCGTTTTCCAGCACATACTTCACATCAGCAGGCGAGGCTATGTTTGCATATACCTTGATGTTCTTTCCGTCCTCGGTAACGTCGGGCTTGCCGCGCAGAGCGTCCATACGCCGCTTCTGAGCGTTTTCATGCTGCCGCTTTTTTTCAAGCTCCCTCATCATGCGCTCGTCAGGGTCTATGACCGCCATGCCCTCGCTGCCGTCCATAACAGCATAACGCCCGTCAAGTTCACTTGCAAGCTTGTCGCCTATGCCTATTATAGCAGGTATGCCTAAGTTTCGCGCAAGAATTGCAGTGTGACTGTTCTTGCTGCCGTTTATAAGAATGAAACCTAGTATGGTAGACCTGTCAAGCAGCACGGTCTCGCTCGGGCTCAGATCATCAGCCGCAATTATCACCGGCGAGGTCGGCACACCGCTCTCCTGCTCCAAGCTGCCCGACAAGATGTTTATCAGCCTGTTGCTCACATCGTCAACGTCCGCGCTGCGCTCTCGCATGTAGTCGTTCTCCATCGAAGAAAACATCTGCGAAAAACGCTTGCCTACCACCTCAACAGCAGCCTCCGCGTTTACAGAGCTTTCAACTATCTCTTTCTCAATGGCCTCAACAAAATCAGGGTCGCGAAGCATCAGCCTGTGCGTTTCAAAAAGGTCGGCAGCATCTCCGCCCTCCTGCCGCTGCGCCATTTCAAGCAGCTGTGCCGAAGCATCGTTGGCAGCCTCTCTCCAGCGTTTAATCTCCCTGTCGGTGTCTGAAACGCTTATTTTCTCCACCGCGCATTTTGAGTGCCTGAAAAACCGTATCTTCCCGTATGCAATGCCCGAAGATACCCCTGTTCCGTTCAATACTATCATACAGCTCACCTCTTCAGATGCTGTGTTCCGTCATAAACCGTTTAATTCCGTCCGCGGCAGAGCTCTCGTCGCTGCCTTCTACCTTTATTTTTATGCTGTCGCCGCACCTAATGTCAAGACCCATAAGGGCGAAAAGCTGCGAAGTCTGCGCGCCCCTGCCGTCTTTTTCGACTGTAACGCAGCTTTTGTACTGTGCCGCTTTTCTTGCCAACTGCCCGGCAGGCCGCGCGTGAATGCCCTCGCGACCGCATACCGTGTATAAAAATTCTTCCATATTTTTTCTGCCTTTTGTGTTTATATTTGCGCTTACGCGCCGCGCATGGAGCTTAGTGTCTTGTCGGCTTTAGCCTCCAAGCCACCCCGAAAAAATCCCTCGCCGCCAAAAACGGTCGGCGGCGCACACCTTGCGGTGTAACGGGCTTTTTTCCTTCACCGCCCCACAACGCGCAAAACTTTTAATTCTTGTCAAGACATTAAAAGTTTTCGGTCAAGCCTTTTTCAAAAGGCTTGCAGGGGTACGGGGGCGGCGCCCCCGAAAACGCGATAGGCGCTCTGAGAATTCAGAAACAGTCCTGTGGACTGTTTCTGGAGAGGGGAGGCTCTGCAAGAGAGAGCCTCCCCTTTGAGAAGCCATATCTCTCTTTCCTGCGCGCGCTTGCGTGCGCAACAGCTATGTTAAAAATTTGCGCTTCCGCGCACCCTGCGGAGCTGTGCAACGCTTCACATTAATTTGGTTATTTTCTCATTTTGAGTAAGCTAATACGTTTGCTCAACTCTAATCGAGGGGGGAAACCATAGGGATTATAGGGGGTAAATATGTCAGGAAGGGCGCGCTGTTTTATAGCGTCTGCAAGCAGCCGCCACAAGTTTCTTGCGAAACTTGCCCCCTACTATCTAAAATTCCCCCTCGAGCTCCCTATTGTTTTAATTATCAACTATCTTTGTAAACGCACAAAAGAATTATGGTTTCAGAATATGCGAGCCATCGAGCATATTCTGAAATCGGCGACTGCGTTATGTCGCCGAAATAATTCTTTCATTGTGGCTTGGAGGCTTAAGCCGACAAGACACTCGACCACGCGCTGAGCCTTGGTGAAAAGCCGCGACCTTTTCGCTCGGAACTTCGTGCCTTTGTGATAGAGGCTAAATAGCGAAATACGCATAGGGTTTGTTTGTAAGGCAACGGAGGTCAGTAGTGCGGGAACATGAACTATAACGTACTACAGAAAAATTTACTTTTTAAATCAACCATACCTAATATACATCTCCTACCCCACAGAAACGGCTCTCCCCTCACGTGCCGCCGGAAGAATATTCTGCCAGCTACTTCTATACTGGGGCGGTATGTGGGAGGGGATATATTATAATCTTAGAAAAATCGTATAATTCGCAGTACAGACAAGCCCAAATTTCTTGCTTCTTGCCCTATTAGAAGTTAGAAATTAGAGGTTAGAAGTTAGAAATATTTTTCTCGACATTGCACTAAATCACCTTGCCTGCGGTCTGCCAAGAAGCAAGAGGCAAGATGTTTGGTTTTGAAAAGTCTGCGCAAAGCTTTAAAAATCAGTTTCTTGCTTCTTGCCTCTTGTAAACCGCAGGTACGGAAATCTACCGCAAGAGTTGTAAAAAGCGTTTCTAACCTCTAACCTCTAACTTCTGACATCTAATAGCTAAACAGTTTCCCATTTACCCCCGTTACCGCCAGCGCAAACTCCTCTTCCTCCGGGAAAAACCTCGTCGATACCACCGCTTCACCGCCGTTTAAATATATCTCCACCGCGGTCGTGTCAAACAGCGCGCGTATGCTCCGGCAGTTTTTCAGCAAAGTCTTGCGGCTGTTCCTTCCGCCGCTTGCCCTCACGTCAAAATGCTCCAGCAAAAACACTCCGCCGTCAAAGCTCAGCCGCAGCGCATTTCCCAGCGTTATGCAAAACTTTTCCTGCGTGTATGCGCTTATCTCAAACGGCAGGCGCACATTATAAACACCTGTACTATTTATATGATAACACTCTTTTCGCAGTTTTTCAAGTTCTTTTATAGGAAATCGGCAAATTTTTCCGTTTTTCACCAAAAGCTCGCACGGCACAGAAAGACAATGCTGCCGCTCGAACCCTTCGGCATATGACGTGTATCCGCAGTCTGTCATTCCCAGCCAGCCTATCATTATCCGCCGCCCGTCAGGAGACAAAAATGTCTGCGGCGCGTAAAAATCAAACCCCGTGTCCCATTCGGTAAAGCCAAACGGCGTTATGTCATCTGTAAAAAAGTACCCCGACTGATACATATTGCAAAAGCGGCTGTCACAGTGAATAAGCCCCTGCGGACATACGCTCAGCACCTCTTTTCCGCCCAGCTCAAACAGGTCGGGACATTCCCACATATAGCCGAAATATTCCTGCGTTTCTATCCGCGATGAATACCGCCACTTCAAGCCGTCGTCGCTTTCGTATATCAGAGCGCAGCCCGTGCCCTCGGCAGTGCGCCCACCCAGTATCATTTTGTATACGCCGTCTTGCCTCCATACCTTCGGGTCGCGCACATGGCAGGTCATATCAGCAGGAAAGTCAGCGTTCGTCATAAGCAGCCGCTTGCCCTCAAACACCTGCCCGTCCGCACTGTGAACGCAAAGAACATTTTGCTCCCTGCCGCGTGTGATGTAGTCATAGTCACCCTTGTGCATAACGTTTCCCGTGTAGTATAAATACAGCTCGCCGTCTTTTTCTATCGCGCTGCCCGAGTATGCCCCGTCGCGGTCGTATCGGCAGGCAGGGCGCACAGCAATGCCGTCATACCGCCAGTTTATCAGATCTGTGCTCGAGTAATGCCCCCAGCATCGCGGCGTTTCACCTTCGGGGCTTTTCGGCGAATACTGAAAAAACACATGGTATCTGCCGGCAAAAAAGCACAGCCCGTTGGGGTCGTTGAGCCACCCGTCAGGCGGTTCTAAGTGAAAACAAAGTCTGCGTTCTTTCATAAGTATCTCCCTTTTTCAGAAAACATCTTGCCGAAAATATCATTTATAGTTTAACCTGCACTATATAGGTATATTCAAAGATTATTATATCATCTTAAATTGTATCTTGCAACATCTGCAAAAATTATTTTACTTTTTGTAAGAAAAAATGTTGCAAAACGCAGCCGAATATGTTATACTATATGTGTATAGCCGCGGTTTTGCGCGGCACTAAGGAGGCGTTTTTATGGCAGTTATAGACAGAGTAAAATTTGACGGGCTTGCCTCGCGCGACTGGATAATCTATAAGCACCCTACAGATAAACTCGTAACGGGTACTCAGCTTATCGTCGGCGAAGGTCAGGCGGCAGTGTTTGTAAAGGGCGGCAGGATATGCGACAGCTTCGCCCCCGGTACATATACCCTTTCCACGGGCAACCTGCCTATACTCAATTCAATAGTAAATATACCGTTCGGCGGCAAAACACCCTTTACGGCTGAGATATACTATGTCAACACCGTAACAAAGCTCGATCTGCTGTGGGGCACATCAGACCCGATACAGCTTATAGACCCCAAGTACCATACAAGACTGAGAATAAGAGCTTTCGGTCAGATGGGTCTGAAGATAATGAACGTCAGAGACTTCATCTCCAACATTGTCGGTACTATGAACCCTGCCGACGTCGTTAAGTACGACAAGGTAATGGACTACTATAAAGGCATACTTGTAAGCAAAGTAAAGAGCGAGATCGCCGATATCATAATCAACGATAAGATCTCCGCGCTCGAAATATCCGCACAGCTGGACGATATATCAAAACAGCTCGAAGATATTTTAGCTCCCGAGTTTGAAGCTTTCGGCTTCAAGGTAATAAACTTCTTTATAAAGTCAATAAACTTCCCCGACCAGGACTTTGATAAGATAAACGAGATACTTGAAGATAAGGCAGAGTTTGAAATCATGGGCGATTCGCGCTATGCGGTAAAGCGTTCGTTCGATGTCTATGAAAGCGCCGCTAATAACGAGGGCGGCGGACTTGCAGGCGCGATAGTCGCAGGGGGCGTAGGACTGGGCGCAGGCGCCGCCATAGCAGGCAGTATGCAAAACCTTGCGCAAACTACCGTTCCCGAAAAAGATTCCGCTTTCTGCCCCAAATGCCACGCCGCAAACCCCTCGGGCTCTAAGTTCTGTAACGAGTGCGGCGCGCTTATGACAAAAGCTACCGAAGAAACTATAGCCTGTCCGCAGTGCGGCAAAGCAAACCCCGTCGGCTCAAAATTCTGTAACGAGTGCGGCGCAAAAATGGAACGAAGCGTCTGCAAAAAGTGCGGCGCGCAGCTGCAACAGGGCGTTAAGTTCTGCAACGAATGCGGTGCAAAGGTCGGTGAATAATATGAAAAGAAGTAATAACAGCGGTTTTTCTACCGCTTTGGTAATATCACTGTTTCTGGCGTTTTTTCTTATCGCTATAATACTTGTCGCAATGCTCGGCGTTATGAAAGTCACCGACTATGACGCAGGCGTGCCGGCAATTATATTCGCAGCAATAAATATGCTCGCGCTTGCAATAGTCTACGGCGCAGGAGGGGCTCTTTCCAAAAAGCTCGGCGTGGGCGGCTATGCACCGGTCGCAGGCATGACGGCAGTATATACCGTAGTCCAGCTTGTGTATATGTTTTTGGCATATAAAACAGCCAGCCCCATTATGTATACGCTGATAAGCCTTATAATACTTTTTGTGTACTGCGCAATTATTTTGCCGATAGCTTTGAACGGCGCAAAAAACAAAAACAACTGAAATAACGAAAGGATCGATATAAATGGCAGGAAATACCTGTTCACAGTGCGGCGCGCCTCTTGAAATGAATGCGACCGTCTGCCCTTACTGCGGCACTCCCGTCGAAGTCGCACCCCAGCCTACATATGCACCACCGCAGAACTATGCGCCGCAGGGAAGTATCTTTCAGCCGCAGGTGCAGATGCCCTATCAGCAGCCGTTAGATGCAGGCGTTGACCCCTCGTGGCCGCTGAAAAATAAAACTGTTGCCGGCATACTTGCAATACTGCTGGGCTCGCTGGGCGGGCATAAACTCTATCTTGGCAAAACGACAATAGGCG
>CANRPG010000033.1 GCA_947632425.1 uncultured Clostridia bacterium
ATCGGCAATAATCTCTATACCGCTAAAATACCAAGCATAAAGCTTTCGCAAGTGCGCAAAAACAGTATGCAATACATTTACGAGCAGATGTACACGCTTTTCCCGATAGCAGTTTGTATTTTCATACTGACGATAATTTCAACGGTATCTATCAGCGCAATATACACCAAACGGCAGCTTAGAAACTATGCTATTTTCTATATCTGCGGCGCAAGGTGGAGGACGTGTGCTTTGCGAAGCCTGAAAAATAGCGCAATTACCTGTGCAATAGCAAGCATACTGTCAGCGGCAGCGCTTATAGTCGGCAAACTAACACTTCTGCAAGAAACGGTCATTTCGTTCGGTTGGTGGCACTTCGGGGTATGCGCTTTGGTAATAGTTTTGTACTTAGCGCTTTCTATGATAATGCCGCTGATGATAATAGGTTCAAACGAGCCGAAAGAGGTTCTGAAAGAAGAATGACCTGCGTCTTAAATAACAAAAGCGATCCGTTAAGGGTCGCTTTTTTGTGTGTAAATATACCACTATACGAAATAAAAATCAAGTAAAATTTCAACATTGCTGACTAAAAATCAGGCGGTCATTTGTGTAAAAACAACAAAAAATTTTATGTGATTTTTGTTAAATATGCGAGGACATCGAAAATTCCTTTTGAACAGGCACTTTTTTGAAAGTATAAAATACAGCTTTTTATCGTATTATTGGTCAAAATAGTGGTCATGGTGTATACTGGAATTACATAAATTCAGGAGGTATTACCATGAGACGAGGAGAAAATATCCATAAGAGAAAAGACGGCAGATGGGAGGGGCGGTTTATCTCGGCATACGGCGAAAAAGGCGCGATTTACACGTCTGTTTATGCGCACACCTATGTTGATTGCGCCGAAAAACTGGCGTTGGCAAAGTGCGGTATGTACACCAAAAATGCGCCGCACACCATTGACGAGCTGTTTTCAAAATGGCTAGAGGCGCGCAAAAACAGCGTTAAAAATTCAACATATGTGACATATCTGACAATGTATGAAAGCCATGTAAAAGAACGTTTCGGCGGCATGAAGGTGCAGAGCGTAACGTCATTCATGATAAACAGATTTGTCTCCGACCTGCTTGAAAGCGGCAGGTGCGACGGCGAGGGGCTCTCGCCCAAAAGCGTGCAGGCTGTGCTTGTTATGCTGAAATCTGTTTTTGCTTACGGCGCGAGGGAATTTCACTTTGACGACCCTGCAAAGGGCGTATCTCAGCCAAAGTGCCGCAGCAAAGAAATACAAATATTTTCACATGAAGAAATGGCAAAAATCCGCCGCGCGGCTATGACTTCGGAAGATGAAGATGTAGGCATACTGCTTGCGCTTTATACGGGCGTGCGCATAGGCGAATTGTGCGCTTTGCGTTGGGAGGATATTGACCTTGAAAAGCGCATTATACACGTAAACAAAACTTTGCAGAGAATGAAATATCCCGACAAAGATCGCGGAACTTTTGTTGCTGTTACCGAGCCTAAAAGCGAACACTCGGTGAGGGATATACCCATACCGACATTTATGCTGGATAGGCTTAATAATATGAAGTGCAGCGGCGACTGCTATTTTCTTACCGGTCAGCAAAAGTACGCAGAAACGAGAACATATCAGTACAGATACAAGCGATTTCTGGAAAAGGAAGGCATTGAATATAAAAATTTTCATGTGCTGCGGCACACATTTGCGACAGAGTGCATAAGGCTGGGCATTGACGTAAAAACGGTCAGCGAGCTGCTGGGACATTCAAGCGTGAAAATAACGCTCGAGCGATATGTTCATTCCGATATGGAGACAAAGCGCAGGCAGCTGGAGCGGCTTTACGAGTGCATATAAAAATTTTATTCGTGGTCGCGCAGAATGTTGCAAAAGCCGATTTTGAACGAATTATTGAATATTATCGTGCTCATTTCGCAGATTGGTATAATATATGATAGGTATATTGTGTACGCATAAAATTCGCTTATTCAGCCACAAAAAGGCAATTTATATGAAAGGAAAGTATATTTATGAAATTGAGAAAACTTTTGGCAGCAACCTGTGCCGCAGCGCTGTGCATAAGCGCAACAGGCATGGCAACTGTAGGCAGCAATGTTTTGACTGACATCTTGTCAATAACCGCCGGCGCGGAGGACTTGGTATTTGAAGATTACCACTATAAGGTGCTCGATGACGGAAACATCTCCATAACAGAGTACACGGGTTCTTCTGCCTCGGTAACTATCCCGTCGAAGATAAATAATAAAACGGTCACAACTATCGGTGACGCCGCCTTTTATGGTAATTCATTTATAAATAGTGTTGTCATACCTGATACGGTTACCAGTATTGAAGGGTGGGCTTTCTTGGATTGTATCAATCTGAGTAGTGTTAAATTATCTGATTCTTTGACATTTATGGGTGAAAGATCTTTTGGTAATTGTACATCTTTAGCTTCAATAGAAATCCCAAAATCATTGGAGACTGCAGAAACGGATTCTTATGGTGTATTTTATAATTGTGATAAGCTGAATAATATCAGTTTTGAAAAGGGTATTAAAAAGATACCGTATGGAATGTTTTGCAGATGTACAGGTATTACATCTATTACTATCCCTGATACAGTTACAAAAATTGAGTCGTATTCTTTTTATGAATGTACAAACCTTGAAAGCGTTTACATACCGGACTCGGTAACTGCAATTGATAACGATGCTTTTTCATACTGTACTTCTTTAAATAGTGTAAGAATGTCTGATAGTTTAACTACTATAGGAAATGAATCTTTTGGCTATTGTGATTCACTTACTTCTATAAAAATTCCTGTTTCTTTGCAAGAGCTGTCGGGAAGTGATAATACCGGTCCGTTTGAGGGCTGTGATAATCTTAATAACTTTATTTTTGAAGAAGGAAGAACCTATATACCAACATATTTGTTTTCCGGCTGTACAGGTATAACTGATATTACTCTTCCTGATTCTATTAAAACCATTGATTATGGTGCATTTTATAATTGTACAAATATGAAAGATATAACTCTGCCTGATGGACTTGAAAAAATTGAAGATTCTGTGTTTAGCAACTGTGAATCATTGCAAAGTATATCTGTACCCAAAAATATAACTACTATTGAAGAAAAAACATTTAACAACTGCAAAGCGCTTACTTCAATTACACTTCCAAAAGGACTGACTGAATTAAGATCTAATGCCTTTTACGGCTGTGAAAGTCTTGAACATATTGATATTCCCGATACAGTTACATACCTTGCTGACGGAGTGTTTGCTAATTGCACTTCTCTCAAAGAATTGGTTATTCCAAACAGTGTTACTAAATATACTGGCGGTGGTCAAATCTTTCAGACAGGAACATTTTATAATTGCAAGAACTTAAAATCTGTTACATTGCCCGATACCCTTGATCATTTGGGCTGGAGCGACTTTGAAAACTGCGAGTCATTGACAGAGATTTATATTCCGTCAACAGTGCGGTACATAAACAATTGGTGCTTTAATAACTGTAATTCTCTTGAAAAGGTCACAATAGCTTCCGGTGTTGAAAAGAAAATTTACGACAGTGCTTTTGCTAATTGCGAATCTTTGACAGATATAGATCTTGGAAATTCTGTTACAGAAATTAGCAGAGAGGCATTCCGCGGCTGCTCAGCCCTTGAAGAAGTGTATATACCTTATAGTGTAAAAACAATTGGTGAATATGCGTTTGCCGATGATACTTCTCTCACAAGCGTTTATATCGGCCGCTCGGTTGAAAGTATAGACACCACTGCTTTCTCATACCCTAAAAAGACTACATTTTACGGTGTAAAGGGTACTTATGCCGAAGAGTATGCCAACGAAAAGGGCATAAAATTTGTTGAAAAAGAAGTGCCCGTAACAAAAATTACACTTCCTGAAAGTATCGAATGTAAATTAAGCGAAAAATACGCCAACCGCTATGAAGATTTCTATATCCCTGTTGAGATAGAGCCGTCTTTCACTACCGATGTTCTTACTTTCCAATCCAGCAACGAAAGAATTTTTACAGTTGATGAAAAAGGAAAAATAGATATTATGCAATATGAATTTGGCGAAGCCGAACTTACCGTGACTTCCTCAAGCGGCGTTACGGCTAAATGTGTAATATTTGTTCCGCTTCATGCCGAAGAACTTGTTATAAGTAAAGAAGCTGTTGATCTTAAAGTCGGCGAAGAATATGAGATACCATATAGAGTTTATCCGGAAGAAACGACAGATAAGATAACTTGGAAAACTTCCGACAAGTCAGTCGCAGATGTTGATGAAAACGGCAAAGTAACAGCAATAGGTGAGGGAACTGCGACAATTACAGTTTCAACTGAAAACGGTCTGTCAGCAGAGTGTAAAGTTACAGTAACTATGCCGCACGCCGAAAGGATAACTATTTCCGATGAAATCGTTGACCTTGAAATAGGCGATAAATATCAGCTTACCGCAACACTTGAACCGGACACCGTGACCGATAAGATAACATGGAAAACTTCCGATAAGTCAGTCGCAGATGTAGATGAATACGGCAACGTAACAGCAATAGGCGAGGGAACTGCGACTATTACAGCGTCTACCGAATATGGTTTATCCGCTGAGTGTAAAGTAAACGTAAAGACTGTTGCACAGGAAGTCGAAGCCGGCACTGCCAATGTATCGGGTACGGCAAAGAACCCTAACGTCGACATAACCGACATGGGCATAACCTTTGAAGATGAAAGCGGCGAGACCTACACCGCTCAGGTTCGTGCAGACGGCACAATAATGCTGCCTTCGCTGCCGGCAGGTGAGTATACCGTTACCGCATCTTTGGAAAACTGCCCTTCTCGCGACTATACCGTAAAGGTAGAGGCAGGCAAGCCCGTTGAACTTGATGTCGAGCTCAAACTCTACGGCGATGTAGACGGTGACGGCGAGGCGTCCACAGCCGACCTGCTGCAAATAAACGAGCAGGTGCAGAAGCTCAAAGATCTGTCAGAAGAATATGATAACCTTGTAGCAGATGTAGACGGCGACGGAGAAGTAACAACATCTGACCTTTTGACGATCAACGAACACGTTCAGCAGCTGAAAAAGATGTGGTAATAGAAAGGAAGCTTAGTATGAAGTTGAGAAAGTTTTTAGCAGCAGCAACAGCGCTTACCCTGCTTTTGGGTATAGCAGCGACCCCCGAGGTCGGCAGCGAGATAAAGCTTGCCCTAACCGTCCACGCCGAAAGCAGCGAGATACCTATCGATGAGGAGCATTTCCCCGATGAGAATTTCAGAGAATATGTCAAGGAATTTGATACTGATGAAAACGGTAGCTTTTCATCTGAGGAAATACAAGCAGTGACAGAAATAAGCTGTGCAGATCTCAATATATTTTCTCTTGAGGGCATTGGGTATTTTACTGCGCTTACAGTTCTTGATTGCTCCGACAACCTGCTTCTAGAATTTGATATAAGCCAAAATACTGCGCTTACAGATTTGAATTGTAGTTTTGATCTTCTCTATACTCTTGATGTAAGCAAATGCACTGAGCTTAAAAGTTTGAATTGCAGTAATAATCTCTTCGATTCGCTGGATTTAAGCAAGAATACCGCGCTGACATCTCTTGTTTGTGAGTTTAATTCACTCACCTCACTTAATGTAAGCGAATGTACTGCACTTGAAAAATTGAATTGCTCATATAACAATTTTACCACACTTGATGTTAGCAAGAATACTGCGTTGGCATCTCTTGTTTGTAGGTTTGATAAACTCACTTCACTTAATGTAAGCGGATGTACTGCACTTGAAAAATTGGATTGCTCAGGCAACAAACTTACCACGCTTGATGTGAGCAAGAATACTATACTTGCATCTTTGGATTGTAGTTCCAACGAACTCACCACGCTTGATGTGAGCAAGAATACTATACTTTCATCTTTGAATTGTAGTTCCAACGAACTCACCACGCTTGATGCGAGCAAGAATACTATGCTAGTATCTTTGGATTGTAGTTCCAACGAACTCACCACGCTTGATGTGAGCAAGAATACTATGCTTGCATCTTTGTATTGTAGTTCCAACGAACTCACATCGATCGATGTAAGTAAGAATACCTTGCTGCTTTATTTATATTGCTCGGAAAACCAACTCACTTCGCTTGACGTAAGCATGAATACTTTGCTTTCCGGATTGGATTGCCATAATAACCAACTTACTTCGATCGATGTAAAGAATAATACTTTACTTTATTTGTTGGATTGCTATAATAACCAACTTACTTCTCTTGACTTGAGCAATAATACTGTTTTGAATAGGATTGAATGTAATAATAATAAGCTCACTTCACTTGATTTAAGTAATAATACTGCACTTTCGAGAATGAACTGTACTTTCAACCAACTCACTTCGCTTGATGTAAGCAATATTCCGGGACTTGATTTGGTATTTAAATATGGAGAAGTTATAACGCCGGAGGAGCAATTGTCAACTATTAAATATTATTATAATACATCTGTATATTTGACTGTTGATAAAACTACTCAAATAATAAGCGATCCCGACAAAACAAATGATATTATAGATATAAATAAAAACAGCTTTCCTGATGATAACTTCAGAGCATATGTACTAAAAGAAATTGATGCTGATGCTGACGGCAAACTTTCATTTAAGGAAAGATACAGCACTATTTTAATTAATGTAGCTGATAGTAAAATAAGATCATTAGAAGGAATAGCATATTTTCCGAATCTGTGTACCTTGAATTGCAGCGAAAATCTGCTTACCAAACTTGACGTAAGCAAAAATATTTCATTGAATATAATTAAATGTAATGATAATCAACTTGCTTCACTTGAATTAGGTAAGATTCCTTTATGTATAACTTTAGATTGCTCCCATAATAGTATTGCCTCACTTGATATAAGTAATTGTCCTTGTCTTTTCATAGCGTCGAATGTGTTAGAAGCATCAGAGAAAGATGGCGTTATGGAATATGGTGGTCTACTGATTGTTGACAAAACTACCAAGCTTATCACCGGTCTCGAACCCGAAGAAGTTGAGATAGGCACTGCCAAGGTATCAGGTATGAAAAATAACACCGACGTTGATATAACCCAAATGGGCATAACCTTTGAAGACGAAAACAGTGAGACCTACACAGCCGAAGTTAAGTCAGACGGCAAAATAATGCTGCCAGCACTGCCGGCAGGTGTGTATACCGTGACAGCTTCTCTTGAAAACTGCCCTTCTCGCGACTATGCAGTAACCGTTGAGGCAGGCAAACCCGTTGAACTTGACGTCGAACTCAAACTCTACGGTGATGTAGACGGTGACGGCGAGGCGTCCACAGCCGACCTGCTGCAAATAAACGAGCATGTGCAGAAGCTCAAAGATCTGTCAGAAGAATATGATAAACTTGTAGCAGATGTAGACGGCGACGGACTGGTCACAACATCCGACCTTTTGACGATCAACGAACACGTTCAGCAGTTGAAGCTGATGTGGTAATAAATTTAAGAATTTTTAGGAGGAATCAAAATGCTGAAAAAACTTTTGGCAGCAACCTGTGCCGCAGCGCTGTGCATCAGCGCCACCGGCATAACGAACATAGGCAGCACTGCCCTGACAGACATTTTGTCATTGACCGCACACGCGGAGGACGGCATACCCATTGATGAGGAGCATTTTCCCGATGAAAATTTCAGGAATTATGTTCTGTATTATATTGATGGCAAGTATAACGAAAACTATGGGTATTATGATGATGGCGACGGTATTCTTACTCAGGAGGAAATAGATAGGGTATACGAAATGGATCTATACTATTACGCTGTTGATTATACTTTGTCTATCTATTCTTTGCAGGGAATTGAGTATTTCACATCGTTGCATTCTCTTAATTGCGGGGATAATGATCTTACAGAACTTGACTTAAGCCAAAATAAAGAACTTACGTATTTGAATTGCAGTGGAAATGGTCTTACCTCCCTTGATTTAAGCAGTAATACCAAACTGCAAGAGCTGAATTGCGGCTGGAATGAAATTACAGATCTTGATATAAGCAGTAGTGAAGATCTTCAAATACTGGATTGTCGTGAGAACCAACTTACCACGCTTGATGTAAGCAGCAGCACGGAACTGGTGAACTTGGACTGTAGTTGGAATTATCTTACCAAACTGGATTTAGGCAACAAGAAAAATCTTGAAAGTCTGTACTGTGAAAATAATGAAATTACAGAACTTGACGTAAGCGGCAACACGGAACTTGTTCAACTTGACTGCGCATACAATGATCTTACAGAGATTGATGTGGGCAATAATATAGCGCTTACATCATTGAACTGCTACAGTAACGGACTGACCTCGCTTGATCTGAGCAGTAATACTAAGCTTGAATATCTGGACTGCGATTATAACCAACTTACCTCGCTTGACGTAACCAATAAACCCTCGCTCGTTTATTTGGAGTGCAGAGGTAATAATATCGCAGAACTTGACGTAAGCAAGAATACCAAGCTTGAATATTTTGACTGCTATGATAATGATATTGCTTCGCTCGATCTGAAGAATTGTAAAAAGCTACAAAGTTTGTATTGCGGAGGAAATGAACTTACCTCGCTCGACATAACTAACAACCTTGAACTCTGTTATCTTGATTGCGGAAGCAATAGTCTTGCAACCCTTGATGTAAGCAAGAATACCAATTTGGAATCACTGAGTTGTGAAGCTAATGACCTTACTTCTCTAAACATAAAAAACAACAAGCAACTTAGCAGTCTGGGTTGTTCTTACAACGAGATCACTTCGCTTGATCTCAGCAATAACAGCCTTCTTGTCTGGCTGGATTGCAGCAATAACGCTCTTACTTCGCTGAATATAAGCAAAAATACCGAGTTGGATAACCTGATGTGCTATGGCAACAAGATGACTTCTCTTGACATAAGCAAATGCAGTGGTCTTTCAGATGCTGTTAAAAACGGCAAAATGAAAAAAATCCATGATCAATATTATGATGATGAAGTCCATGATTATTCCTATGTAGAATATATACACGAAGGTGACGATTACGACGAAGATGGATATTATTACGGGTATTATTATTATCTTTCAACAGATCCGGGCATAAAGCTCAATCCTGTAAAACCTGAAAAAGAAATAGTCGAAATAAATTCTACCCACTTCCCCGATGATACTTTCAGAGAAATAGTAGCAGAACAATTTGACTGTGACCTTGACAACAAGCTCTCCGATGCGGAAATAGAAAGTGCAACTTCACTTTATTGTTCAGGAGAAAAAATAAAAACACTCAAGGGCGTTGAATACCTTAATGCACTTGAATATCTGAACTGCGGATACAATGAACTCACCTCGCTTGACGTAAGCAAGAACACTGCTCTCACAAGTATTGAATGTCCCGGTAATGCGCTGACCGCGCTTGACGTAAGCAAGAATACTGAACTTGAACGGCTTGAATGCTCGTATAACAAGTTGACATCGCTTGTTTTGGGCAACAATACATTGCTGCATTATCTGAACTGCGCTGATAATGCACTTACAACTCTTGTTGTAAGCAAATTAACGGACCTTGAAACACTGTACTGTGAAAGAAATAATATAACCGCTCTTGATGTAAGCAAATGTCAGCACATTGCAGATGCTGTTACAAAAGGAACTGTTAATAAGTATTCATCATCGTGGTCTGAAGATGAAATTACATATTATTTAAATTACAGTTATGAATATTATGACGAATATAATGACTGCGATGACTATTATTATTTGTCTGTAGACCCGACAGTAAAACTTACACCCTCAAGACCCGAAAATGAAGTAGTGCAGCTGAATGATAAAAACTTCCCTGATGCCAACTTCAGAAAGGAAGTTGCCGATGCGTTTGATTTTGACATGGACGGCTGGCTGTCAGATGTTGAAATAGATAGCGCCGATTATCTTTCCTGCGGATATTGCCAAATATCAGATATTAAAGGTGTAGAGTACCTTACCGAGCTAACATCACTTCAGTGCTATGGCAATAGTATAAGATCTGTAGATCTTAGCAAAAATACCAAGCTTGAAATTCTGGATATTTCTGATAACGAACTCACAGCGCTCGATCTGAGTGCAAACACCGCGCTTGAGACCCTGTATTGCTCTGAAAATAAGCTGCAAACACTTAATATAAGCCAAAACTCTTTGCTTACTAATCTTTCTTGCAGCGAAAACAGTTTATCATCGCTTGATGTGAGTGGTAATCCTGAACTCACTGATCTGAATTGTAGTTATAATAACCTTGAAAAGTTAGATGTTTCAGCAAACACCGAACTGGTTTCTCTTTCCTGCTCGGGCAACAAGATCAATGCACTTGACGTAAGCAGCAATACCGAACTTTACAGCTTGTATTGCTCTGAAAATCAGCTGAGTAAACTCGATGTAACAGCAAACAAAAAGCTTAACTTGCTGTCTTGCAGCAAAAACCGGTTGAGCGAACTTAATGTAAGCAATAATACTTCTTTGTCCAGCTTAGATTGTTCTGACAATCAGATACAAACGCTTGATATAAATAAGAATATCGGTCTGTATGTTTTGTATTGTTCGGGCAACCGACTCAGCGCACTTGATCTGACAAAGGCAACAAAGATCTATAATCTTGATTGTTCGGGCAACCAGCTGACCGAGCTTGATATAAGCGCACTTACAGGTCTTATAATTTTGGATTGCTCCAAAAATAAGCTCACAACGCTGGATATTACAAATAACCAAATGCTTCTGAAAGCATTTGGCTCTGAGATGACCGAGAATGACGGCGTGCTGACGTATACTTACAGCATCGATTATGATTATGATTATCTATTTATCATAGACAAGAGTGTAAGCGTTGGAACAGGCTATGTGCAAAGCACTGCTACAGCCGATGTTGCAGGCTCTGATAAGATTAAAGATCTCGTGCTGACTGATATGGATATCACTTTCTTCGATGCAAACAACAAGCCTTACTCTGCACAGGTCAAGAACGATGGCACAATAATGCTGCCTTCGCTGCCGGCAGGTACATATACTGTTACCGCATCTATGGATAATTGCCCTTCTCGCGACTATACCGTAAAGGTAGAGGCAGGCAAGCCTGTAGAACTCAACGTTGAACTCAAACTCTACGGCGATGTAGACGGTGACGGCGAGGCATCCACAGCCGACCTGCTGCAAATAAACGAACATGTGCAGAAGCTCAAAGATCTGTCAGAAGAATATGATAAACTTGTAGCAGATGTAGACGGCGACGGAGAAGTAACAACATCTGACCTTTTAACTATCAACGAACACGTTCAGCAATTAAAGCTGATGTGGAATATATAATAAAATAGGAGGAATGAAAATGCTAAAAAGAATTTTAGCGACTTTGGCGTCTGCGGCATTGCTTGTTTGTGCTGCACCCGCCGCCGTCGCAGCAGATACTTCGCAACAGGCTGAAATAACCCTGTCGGTAACAGCAAGTACTGCTGCGGCACACCCCGGTGATACTATCGATTTCACCGTAAAGCTGAAGCAGACTGTGCCTATCGCATCACTACAGCTCCAGCTCAGTATTCCGGAAGGACTCACGTTTGTATCAAAATCTAGTGATGCGAAGTCCCATGAAGCAGCACAAAAGCTTGGCCTTGATGACGGAACTTACCAGTTCAAGGAAAAGACATTAATTCTGAACTGCTATGGACTTGCAGATGAAGAGACCAGAGAGAACGACATTGTCAACAAAGACGAAGTTACTCTCCTGACTTTCAAGTGTACAGTCGATGAAGATGCAAGTGGTGAATATGAGGTCGGCTTTGCTGACTACACACAATTTACGCATGGTAACAAGTTCGATGAAAAGGACTATCATGTAAAACTTTCAAGTTACGCATACAACACCGCTAAGATAAACGTCACAACTGCTGTTACCGGCGTAACTGTTTCGCCGACTGCAAAGACTCTCAAAGAAAAGGGTGAAACGTTCGACCTTACCGTAAATGTTTTGCCTGAGAACGCAACCAACAAGGCTGTTACATACAAGAGCAGCGATGATAAAGTTGCAACTGTTGACGGAAACGGCAAGGTGACCGCTGTTGCAAACGGCAAGGCTACCATCACCGTAACAACGGCTGACGGCAGCAAGACCGCTAAGTGCGAAGTTACCGTTGATATCCCTCACAAGCACACAATGAACAAGGTAGAGGCTAAGGCTGCTTCCTGCTCAGCTGAGGGC
Source organism: uncultured Clostridia bacterium (assembly GCA_947632425.1). Taxonomy (GTDB): domain Bacteria; phylum Bacillota; class Clostridia; order Oscillospirales; family Ruminococcaceae; genus UBA7477. The sequence goes on from CANRPG010000033.1 coordinate 12,235, forward strand.
AACAACGAGTACTACAAGTGCAGCGAGTGCGGCAAGGTATACAAAGATGCCGATGGCAAGACCGAGACCAGCGTTGAAAAGGAAACCATAGCTAAGCTTCCGCATACCTTTGACAAGCAGGATACAGCTGATAAGTATCTCGCAAGCAAGGCAAACTGCGTAAGTCCTGCTAAGTATTACTACAGCTGCTCGGTTTGCGGCGCTGCCGATACCAAGACGTTTGATTTTGGAGAGAAAGATGCCGAGAACCATGCAAACATTGTAGTAAAGGGCGAAGTTAAGGCTACCGAGGAAGCTGACGGCTACACAGGCGACAAGGTCTGCGAAGCTTGCGAAACCGAGATAGAGAAGGGAACAGTAGTTCCTAAGCTCGTTCACATGGCTGACGTTACCAAGGTCGAGGCTAAGGCAGCTACCGCAAAGGAAGACGGCAATATAGAGTACTACATCTGCAACAGCTGTGGCAAACTGTATAAAGATGCCGAGGGCAAGACCGAGATAACTCTCGCAGATACAGTTATCAAGGCGACAGGCGAGCCTGAAAAGCAGCCTTCAACTACCGATCCCGAAAAGAACCCTGATTCATCGGTAACTCCTGCAAAGCCCGGTAATTCGGCAACCGAGAAAAATCCCACTACAGGCGTGGCAACAGCAGCGTTTGTTACCGGCGCACTTGCACTCGCAGTAGTAGGCGTTATGAAGAAAAAGAAGTAATTCCTGATCTTTAAACAAAAAGAGCAGATACCTTGTGTACCTGCTCTTTTATTATTGCAAATCATTCACGCCGCCTTGCCGCATATCAGCTTTCCGCCAGAGTATACCGCAACGTGCTCTGCATTCCCCTGCGAGTAATCGTTGCTCAGGTCAAAATTGCTCCAGTCGGCTTTGTTTACACGCGCCTGTATCTTCCATACCGCGTCTTTTGCAAGCGTTCCCGAGGTGCAGCTTATACGCAGCCTTGTGTCGCAGTCAGTGCCGCTTTGCGATGAAAATTCGCTCTTTATGCTGTCTGTCACCGCGGTGTAGCTGCCGTCAGCACCCTGAATAGCACTGTGGTCGCACGCAAATTGCAAATCACCGCCGCCGTCTTTCGTGAAGAACCAGTCTACCGCCAGCCCCGACATATCAATATCAGAACTTCCCGTGTTCTTTATCTCAATGTTTATGTTTATGCTTCCGCCGTTTGCAGAACCGTCGCCGCTCAGCGTAACAGTCAGCCCTCCTGCCGATGCCGTTCCGCCCGTCGGTACAGAAGGCTTTGTTGTGGTTGTAGTTGTCGTCGTAGGTTTGTCACCGTCAGGCTTTGCGGTG
>CANRPG010000034.1 GCA_947632425.1 uncultured Clostridia bacterium
TCTCTCTTGCAGAGCCTCTCCTCTTTCTAAACAGTCCACCGGACTGTTTAGAAATTCACCTCTTGCAGAGCGCACGTTGTGTTTTGTGGGGCTCTGCCCCACACCCTGCAAGCCTTTTGAAAAAGGCTTGACCGAAAACTTTCCCTTTCTTGACAGGGTCTAAAGCGTTGCGCATTGTCTGGCAAGTGTGCGCTCCTGCGCGCTGCGTAAGCAGCATTATAACCTATTATCTAACCCCAAACAGCAAGTCACCATACGTCGGGTACGGCCAGTATTTCTTCGAGGTGACCTTCTCTGCCTCGTCGCACGGCAGTCTGAGCTCTGCCATCTTGGTGAGCACCGTGTCCCTGATAGCCTCCGACTCCTTGATTATGCCGTCGCAGTCTGCCAGAGCTATAACAGCCTTTTCAAGCTCGTCTGCCTTTACTGCTATGCTGTCCGCAAGGTCGGAAAGCTTCTTTACAAGACCCTTCTCATACGAGCACGCGATAGTCTCGTCAACTGCCTTCTTTGCAGCGGCGGTCTTTGCAAGCTCTGCCGCGTAACCCTCGATAGCAGGCGCGATCTGCGTTTTAGCCATTTCTATCATCGTGTTAGCCTCTATAACCACGGTCTTGCAGTAGTTTTCAAGCATGATGTCAACTCTCGACTTCATCTCCGCCAGCGTGAACACCTTGTGCGATGTCAGCATATCAACATTCTTCTGGTCAAGCAGGTGAGGCATGCAATCGGCGGTGGTGCGGTAGTTTAGCAGACCTCTCTTTTCGGTAGCTTCCTTTATCCACGAATCATCGTAGCCGTTGCCGTTGAATATAATGTGCTTGTGATCCTTGATAGTTTTCTTTATCATCTCGTGCAGAGCGGTCTCAAAGTCTTCTGCGCCCTCCAGCCTGTCAGCGTATATCTTCAGCGACTCAGCCACCGCGCTGTTGAGCATTATGTTCGCACAGGCTATGCTGTTTGAAGAACCGAGCATACGGAACTCAAACTTGTTGCCCGTGAACGCGAACGGCGATGTGCGGTTGCGGTCTGTCGTGTCTCTGTTGAACTTCGGCAGAACGTTTACACCCAGCTTCATCTGCGTAACTTCCGTGCCCTTGTAAGGCGTGTCGTTCTCTATAGCCTCAAGCACTGCGTTCAGCTCGTCGCCGAGGAATATAGATACAACTGCCGGAGGAGCTTCGTTCGCGCCAAGTCGGTGGTCGTTGCCTGCCGTAGCAACTGCCAGTCTTAAAAGATCCTGATAATCATCTACTGCCTTTATTACAGCGCACAGGAAAAGCAGGAACTGAGCGTTCTCATACGGTGTTTCGCCGGGTGAGAGCAGGTTTACGCCTGTATCTGTAGAGATAGACCAGTTGTTGTGCTTGCCGCTGCCGTTTACGCCTGCAAAGGGCTTCTCGTGCAGCAGGCAGACAAGACCGTGTCTTGCGGCTACCTTCTGCATTATCTCCATAGTCAGCTGGTTGTGGTCGGTAGCGATATTTGTAGTAGTATAGATAGGTGCAAGCTCGTGCTGAGCAGGTGCGACCTCATTATGCTCCGTCTTTGCAAGTATGCCCAGTTTCCACAGCTCTTGGTTGAGATCCTCCATAAACTCCGCTACCTTAGGCTTTATAACACCAAAGTAGTGGTCGTCCATTTCCTGACCCTTAGGAGGCTTTGTGCCGAACAGTGTTCTGCCTGTAAATCTCAGGTCGGGTCTCTGGTCGTACATCTCTTTTGTTATAAGGAAATACTCCTGCTCAGGGCCTACAGATGTGCGAACGCACTTTACGTTGTCGTTGCCGAACAGTTTCAGTATTCTCAGAGCCTGCTTGTTAAGAGCCTGCATAGAGCGCAGCAGCGGTGTTTTCTTATCAAGAGCCTCGCCGCCGTATGAGCAGAAAGCGGTAGGTATGCAGAGGGTCTTGCCCTTTATGAACGCATACGAAGTCGGATCCCATGCGGTATAGCCTCTTGCCTCGAATGTCGCTCTCAGTCCGCCCGAAGGGAACGAAGATGCATCAGGCTCGCCTTTGATAAGCTCTTTGCCCGAAAATTCCATTATAACTCCGCCGTCGGGAGAGGGTGAGATAAAGCTGTCGTGCTTTTCTGCCGTGATGCCCGTAAGCGGCTGGAACCAGTGGGTGTAGTGAGTAGCTCCGTGCGCCACTGCCCACTCTTTCATGGCGCTGGCAACGGCGTTAGCTACGCCTATATCGAGCTTAGCGCCCTCGTCGATGGTCTTTTTCAGCGACTGATAAACCTTTGCTGACAAAGTTGCTTTCATAACTCTGTCGTCAAAAACCAGACAGCCAAAATACTCCGGTACTGTTGTTACATTTTCTCCCATTTCAAAAACTCCTTTACATTAAAATATAGGGTCAATAGTTTTTCTATAGCAAAAAAGACGCCTTTAAAGCGCAGTCACCCACGCGTTAAAGACGTCCTTGCCTTTACGTTATTAAAACTGTTATGCTATTTTACTTATCTCAAAGCTATCAAACAATGCCCTGAGCGTTCATAGCGTCTACTACCTTCTCGAAGCCTGCGATGTTAGCGCCTACAACATAGTTGCCTTCAAAGCCGTACTTCTTGGCGGCATCATCGAGGTTGTGGAAGATATTTACCATAATGCCCTGAAGCTTGCTGTCAACTTCCTCGAATGTCCAGCTCAGTCTTTCGCTGTTCTGGCTCATTTCAAGAGCGGAAGTAGCAACGCCGCCTGCATTTGCAGCCTTGCCAGGCAGGAAGAATACGCCGTTCTTCTGGAGGTACTCGGTAGCTTCCATAGTGGTAGGCATATTTGCGCCCTCTGCAACAGCTATAACGCCGTTTGCAACAAGTGTCTTAGCATCTTCTATACCCAGCTCGTTCTGAGTAGCGCACGGCAGAGCTATGTCAGCCTTAACTGTCCAAACGCCCTTGCCCTCGTGATACTCCGAATTAGGTCTGTAGTTCTTATACTCTGTAAGTCTTGCTCTCTTTACTTCCTTTATTTCTTTAAGAGCCGCAACATCTATTCCATCGGGGTCGTATACCCAGCCTGTGGAATCCGAGCAGGTAACTACCTTTGCGCCCAGCTGCTGAGCTTTCTGTATTGCATATGTAGCAACGTTGCCTGCGCCCGAAACTACAACAGTCTTGCCCTCAAGGCTCATGCCCTTGCTCTTGAGCATTTCCTGAGTGATGTAGAGAAGTCCATAGCCGGTAGCCTCTGTTCTTGCAAGCGAACCGCCGTAAGTAAGACCCTTACCTGTGAGCACGCCCTCGAACACGCCTCTTATTCTCTTATACTGACCGAACATATAGCCTATCTCTCTTGCGCCCGTACCGATGTCGCCGGCAGGAACGTCGGTATCTGCGCCTATATACTTGCACAGCTCTGTCATAAAGCTCTGGCAGAATGCCATTACTTCTCTGTCAGACTTGCCCTTGGGGTCGAAGTCCGAACCGCCCTTGCCGCCGCCTATAGGCAGACCGGTGAGCGAGTTCTTGAAGATCTGCTCAAAACCGAGGAACTTGATTATACCAAGGTTTACAGAGGGGTGAAGTCTGAGTCCTCCCTTGTAAGGGCCTATCGCGCTGTTGAACTGAACGCGGTAGCCGGTGTTTACCTGTACCTGACCCTTGTCGTCGACCCACGGAACTCTGAACTTGAACTGTCTCTCGGGGTTTACAAGTCTTTCAAGAAGAGCGTCCTTTCTGAACTTCTCCTCGTTGGCATCTACTACTACTCTGAGAGATTCGAGCACCTCTTTAACAGCCTGATGAAATTCGGGCTCATTGGGGTTCTCTCTTACAACTCTCTCGATGACCTCGTCAACATATGACATACTGTTTCCTCCTAATGTATTTAATATATTCTGCGATGCGGTCTTGCAACATGAGCCGCCTGCCGCCTTCAAAACCGTTTGCGGCAAATTTCGGCACACAAAGCGCTGAAAACGCCTTATTTTCCAAAGACCACATACCTTTACGTTATGAATTATACACTCTTCAAAACGATTTGTCAAGACCTTTTTTGCAACTTTTTAAAAAAATCCTGCAAAAAGTTAAAATTTCTTTGCTCTCGCCTATTGACAAACAGCCGTTTTAGTTGTATAATACAGATTGTGAGCAATGGCGTTCATTTCAAAACGGTATATTATGCCTGTTTGGCTAAAATCTGCCGCTTTGAAGTGGGCGCTTATTGTTTTTTCGCTGTAAAACACACGATATACATTATTTTAATGAAAGGAAAGTTCTGATATGAAACGAGAGGGAGAAGTCAGGATACCGTCGGGCTGCGCCATAGCGGCAGTAATAAGCAAAGACGGCAACAGAATGTCGGGTCAGCTGATAGCCGATGCCATGGTGCCCATGCACGACCGCTCCAACGGTCTGGGCGGCGGCTTTGCAGGCTACGGCATATACCCCGAATACAAAGACTACTATGCACTGCACATATTCTTTGACGACAGACCGTCGAGGATAGACTGCGAGACATTTTTAAAGGAGCGCTTCGAGATAGTAAAATCAGAAGTGATACCCACGCGCAAGATACCGCAGATAACCGACGAGCCGATGATATGGAGATATTTTGTTGCGCCGCTGCACTCTGTAATGGCATCTATGCAGCTGGACGAAAAAGCGCTTGTTTCGCGCACGGCAGTACAGATAAACACCGAGCACAAGGGCGCATATGTATTTTCCAGCGGCAAGAACATGGGCGCATTCAAGGCGGTAGGTTTCCCCGAAGATGTCGGCAAATTCTACAGGCTCGATGAATACGAAGGCTACTCGTGGACTGCTCATGGCAGATACCCGACAAACACCCCCGGCTGGTGGGGCGGAGCGCACCCGTTCACGCTGCTGGATTACTCGGTAGTACACAACGGTGAGATCTCCTCTTACGATGCCAACAGGCGTTTTATAGAAATGTTCGGTTACAAATGCACATTACAGACGGACACCGAAGTTATAACTTATATACTCGACTATCTGCTGCGCGTTCAGGGACTTACGCTTAAAGAGGCTGCGAGCGTGATAGCCGCGCCGTTCTGGAGTACCATAAACGACAAGTCGGACATTGAAGATAAGAACAAGCACATATATTTAAGAACTATGTTCCCCAGCCTTCTTATTACGGGTCCGTTCTCGATAGTTTTCGGCTACAACGGCGGTCTTATGGCTCTTAACGACAGGCTGAAACTGCGTTCTATGGTGGTAGGCGAAAAAGACGACAAGGTGTTTATAGCAAGCGAAGAAGCCGCAATAAGGGTAATGCAGCCCGATGCCGAGAACATTTGGTCGCCCGCAGGCGGAGAGCCTGTTATAGTTGAGGTAAAGGAGGGTGCGTACTGATGAACGATATATATGTTTATCCCGAATTTGAAGTTATAAGAAACAGCGATCGCTGCATAGCCTGCCGCGTGTGCGAAAGACAGTGCGCCAACGAGGTACACTTTTTCAGCGACGAGCACGGCAAGATGATGAGCGACGAAACAAAGTGCGTGAACTGCCAGAGGTGTGTATCGCTATGCCCGACAAAGGCTCTTAAAATAGTAAAGAGCGACTGCATGCTGCGCGAGAATGCCAACTGGAGCAACGACACTATAAAAGAGATATACAAGCAGGCAAACAGCGGCGCGGTGCTGCTCTCGTCAATGGGCAACCCCAAGCCTTTCCCCGTATACTGGGACAAGATACTGATAAACGCCTCGCAGGTAACGAATCCTCCGATAGACCCTCTGAGAGAGCCTATGGAGACGAAGGTGTTCCTTGGCAAAAAGCCCGACAGAATAAAGCGCGACGAAAACGGCAAGCTCAAATGCGAACTTCCGCCGCAGATAGAGCTTTCAATGCCCGTTATGTTCTCGGCAATGAGTTACGGTTCTATAAGCTATAACGCGCACGCTTCTTTGGCGAGGGCGGCAACGGAGCTGGGCATACTTTACAATACCGGTGAGGGCGGTCTGCACGAGGACTTTTACTGCTACGGCGAAAACACGATAGTGCAGGTAGCTTCGGGACGTTTCGGCGTTCATGAAGACTACCTGAAAGCAGGCGCTGCAATTGAGATAAAAATGGGTCAGGGCGCAAAGCCCGGCATAGGCGGACATCTGCCGGGGGCTAAAATAGTAGGCGATGTATCTCGCACTCGTATGATACCCGAAGGTTCTGACGCTATCTCCCCTGCGCCTCATCATGATATATATTCTATAGAAGATCTGCGGCAGCTCGTATTCTCTCTTAAAGAAGCTACAGAATACAAAAAGCCTGTTATAGTAAAGGTAGCGGCGGTGCACAACATTGCTGCCATAGCAAGCGGTATCGCAAGGAGCGGTGCGGACATCATAGCGATAGACGGCTTCCGCGGCGGAACGGGAGCTGCGCCGACAAGAATAAGAGATAACGTGGGCATACCGATAGAACTTGCTCTTGCGGCTGTTGACCAGCGTTTGCGCGATGAGGGCATAAGAAACAACATCTCGCTGGTGGTAGGCGGCAGCATAAGAAGCGCGTCTGACGTTGTAAAGGCGATAGCTTTAGGTGCGGATGCCTGTTACATAGCGACTGCTGCGCTGCTGGCTCTTGGCTGTCACCTGTGCAGAACTTGCCAGAGCGGCAAATGCAACTGGGGCATAGCCACCCAGCGCCCCGAGCTTGTAAAGAGGCTGAACCCCGACATGGGAAGCCAGCGGCTCATAAACCTTATGAACGCATGGAAGCACGAGATAAAAGAGCTTATGGGCGGCATGGGTATCAACTCTATAGAAGCTCTGAAAGGCAACAGGCTGATGCTGCGCGGCATAGGTCTTACGAATGCGGAACTCGAGATACTCGGCATCGCGCATGCAGGTCAGAGCTGATAGGATAGGTGATAGATATGAAAAGAGTATATGTAAACGAAGAATGGTGTCTGGGCTGTCACCTTTGCGAATACAACTGCGCGTTTGCAAATTCGGGTCTTAAAGACATGGCATATGCGCTGAAAGGCAAGCCCATATACCCCAGAATACACATTGAAGAAAACGACAAGATAAGCTATGCTGTATCATGCCGCCACTGCGACGACCCCATCTGCGTTAAAAGCTGTATCGCGGGAGCGATCTCGAAGAAAGACGGCGTTGTACACATAGACAGCGAAAAGTGCGTCGGCTGCCACACCTGCGTGCTTGTATGCCCATACGGAGCATTAGCGCCCGGGGAGAGCGGCATTATGCAAAAGTGCGAGCTTTGCCTTGCAAACTCCTGCGGTGAGCCTGCGTGCGTAAAGGGCTGCCCCAACAATGCGATAGTATTTGAGAGCAGAGATGAGGAGGTATGAGGCACATGAAGCAGTATATTATTATAGGAAACGGCGTTGCCGCGGCAGGCTGCATTGAGGGCATACGCAGTGTGGACAAGGACGGCAAGATCACCGTAATATCGGAAGAGAAACACCCCGTATATTGCAGACCGCTCATATCTTATTATCTTGAGGGAAAGACGGACACCAAGAAGATGAACTATCGCAGCGAAGATTTTTATACCGCAAACGGCTGCGATGTAATATACGGCAAAAAGGCGGTCAAGATAGACAAAGCCGCCAAGAAAATAGAGCTTGACGACAAGAGCAAACTGCCTTACACAAGCGTATGTGTTGCGACAGGCTCTTCGCCGTTTGTGCCGCCGATGGATGGACTTGAAAGCGTTGAGAAAAAGTTTGGTTTTATGACTTTAGACGACACGCTGGCTCTTGAAAAGGCGGTAACGAAGAAAACAAGGGTGCTCATAGTCGGCGCAGGTCTTATAGGTCTTAAATGTGCCGAGGGCCTGCACGGCAGAGCGGCTTCTATTGTAGTTGCAGACCTTGCCGACAGGGTGCTTTCCAGTATCCTCGATAAAGACTGCGCCGCGTATATGCAGAAATGTCTTGAAGATAACGGCATAGAATTTCTGCTTTCGGACAGCGTAAAGAAGTTTGATAAAAACAAGGCGTATATGCAAAGCGGCAAAGAGGTAGACTTCGATGTGCTTGTGCTTGCAGTTGGTGTAAGGGCGAATACCGCTCTTGTAAAAGAAGCAGGCGGCGAGGTGAACAGGGGCATTATAGTTGACGAGAAACTTCGCACAAGTATTGAGGACATATACGCGGCAGGCGACTGCACCGAGGGCGAGGACATATCTCTCGGGGCGAAAAGAGTGCTAGCGCTGATGCCCAACGCTTATATGCAGGGACACGCGGCAGGTGTGAACATGGCAGGCGGCGAAGAGCTTTTTGACAAGGGCATACCTATGAACTCGATAGGGTTCTTCGGTCTGCACTGTATGACCGCAGGCACTGCTTACACCTCGGAGCAGGGCGGCTGCACCTATGAAGAAAAATTTGAAGGCGGCATAAAAAGGCTGTTCACAAAGGGCGGCTTGCTGACGGGATTTATGATAATAGGCGGCAGCGAGAGAGCAGGCATATATACCGCTATGATACGCGAAAAAACGCCTCTTGACAGCGTGAACTTTGAAATGCTGCGCAAGGCGGCGACTTCGGCGGCGTTTGGCAAAGATGCAAGAAAAGAAAAATTCGCTATGCCTCATTAAGGTGTTGCAAGAGCGAAAAAAGTATGTTATAATACTGTAAAGGACTGATACTATGGTACTTATAGATGTAAACGGTCTTGACTTCAAGGCGGTGAACGAAAACCTGCGCGAGGCTAAAGGCGACTGTAGGCTCACAGGCTGCTGCGGACAGAGGTTTATAGCCGCAGGAATGTCGGGACGTGCTATAACGATTGAGGGCGTGCCGGGCAATGCGCTGGGTGCGTATCTCAACGGCGGCGAAATTGTCGTTAATGCCAACGCGCAAGATGCCGTGGGCGATACGATGAACGAGGGTAAGATAGTTATCCACGGCAATATAGGCGATGCGGCAGGTTACGCTATGCGCGGCGGAAAGATCTTTGTAAAGGGCAACGCAGGCTACCGTGCAGGCATACATATGAAAGCTTATAAAGAGAAAGTGCCGCTCATGGTGATAGGCGGCAGCACGGGCAGTTTTCTCGGCGAATATCAGGCAGGCGGCGTTATAGTGGTGCTGGGTCTGGATATAGGGAATAAGAAGATCGTCGGCAACTTTCCCTGTACGGGCATGCACGGCGGAAAGATGTTTCTGCGAAGCGACTGCAAGGACGTGAAGTTCCCCTCGCAGGTGACGGCAAAGAAAGCGACCGCCAAAGAGCTTGACGAGGTAAGAAAGTACGTGGCGCAGTACTGCGAGCTGTTCGGCGGTGATGTTGACAGCATAATGGACAGCCCGTTCACGGTCGTCACCCCCGACAGCAAGAACCCCTATAAGCAGATGTATGTTGCCAACTAGAGGCAAGAAAACTAGAGGCAAGAGGCAAGAAGATACTTTTTATAGTTTTGCGCATACTTTTCAAAATGCTCGTCTTGCTTCTTGCTTTTGGATTTCTTGCTTCTAGCACCCACAAACCGCCTCAAAGGAAGATGGCTGGAAGAATATTCTTCCAGCGGCTTGGAGGGAGATAACTGGTGGGGTGGTGGTATGTAGGTGCAGTTGATATGAAAAGTAAATTTTTCTGTAGTACGTTATAGTTCATGTTCCCGCACTACTGACCTCCGTTGCCTTGCAAACAAACCCTATGCGTATTTCGCTATTTAGCCTTCTTCTCAAAGGCACAAAGTTCCGAGCGAAGAGGTCGCGACATTCCACCAAGGCTCAGCGCGTGGTCGTAGGTGTGGGTAAGGAAAAGAGAGCGCGAGGGAAAAACCTTAGGGAAGGGAGTGGAGCGCGCGCCCTTCCTTGCATATACACTCCCTATACCCCTATGGTTTTTCCCTCGCATAGAGTTTCGCAAACGTATTTGACCACTCAAAATGAGAAGAAAACCGAAGTACAGAGGAGCAGTGAGTGCGCTCCTGCGCGGCGCGTAAGCGCGATTACAAAAAACATGCAAGAAAAGCTCCTGCGAACGCGGCAAGAGCATTTCTAACTTCTAACCTCTAACATCTTATCTCTATCCGCGCCATTCATCACATATGAAAAATTGTTTCTAATTTGCCATAAATCACTTCTCTTATTCTAAAGGGGGATAATAATGAAGTATTCAAACGACGAGATACTGCAATATGTCAGAGAGGAGGACGTCAAGTTCATCAGGCTTGCGTTCTGCGATGTTTTCGGCAAGCGCAAAAACATCTCTATAATGCCCGACGAGCTGCCGCGCGCGCTGGAGTACGGCATTGCTATCGACGGCTCATCTGTCGCAGGCTTCGGCAGCGACGTTCACTCCGACCTGCTTTTGCACCCCGACTGCTCTACGATAGCCCAGCTCCCGTGGCGACCCGAACACGGCAGAGTTGTTCGTATGCACGCGACGATCTCTTACCCCAACGGCAAGGTGTTCGAGTGCGACACGCGCAGCCTGCTTATCAAGGCTATCGAAGAAGCACGGTCGGCAGGAAAGCGCTTTGCGTTCGGCTCTGAGCAGAAGTTCTACTTGTTCAAGCTTGATGAGAACGGCGAGCCTACCAAAATACCCTACGACAACGCAAGCTACATGGACATCGCCCCAGATGACAAGGGCGAGAACGTTCGCCGTGAGATATGCCTCATGCTTGAGCAAATGGGTATACGCCCCGAGAGTTCCCACCACGAGGAAGGTCCCGGTCAGAACGAGATAGCTTTCCGTTACTCTGATGCTCTTACCGCCGCCGACGATGCTATGACATTCCGCACCGTGGTAAATACCGTAGCGCGCAGGTATGGTCTCTGCGCCGATTTCAGCGCGAAACCACTCGATAACTGCTCAGGCAACGGCTTCCATATAAATATGTCTGTGCGCTCCGACGACGGCAGTGACGACCTTTGCTACATGATAGCAGGCGTGCTTGACAAGATATGCGATATGACACTTTTCATGAACCCTACCGAAAATTCATACAGACGCTTTGGCAGCAACAAAGCCCCCGAATACGTTTCATGGTCGAGCGAGAACCGCTCACAGCTCGTGCGTATTCCTGCGGCTATGGGTGAATACCGCCGCGCAGAGCTGCGTTCCCCCGATTCAACTGCGAATCCGTATTTGGCATACGCGCTGATAATTTACGCAGGACTTTACGGCATACAAAACAAGCTCGAGCTGCCTATGGTGGCAGACTTCAATCTGTATAAGGCTGACAAAGAAACTCTGCAAAAGTATAAACGCCTGCCTGAAAGCCTCGCCGCGGCGAGAAAACTGGCGTGCGACAGCGAGTTTATAAAACAACATATTCCCGAAAATATTCTTGACATCTACTGCGGCAAATAATCAACATTTTTCTCTATATATAACATCTACCAAAGGAGGGGAGCATATATGAGCATAGTCGTCCGTTCGTACAGCGTGCTGGTCGTGTCGGCAGTCAGCTCTTTCAACGATGCCCTCTCCGAGCTTTTGCCCACCGAGCGTTTTTACCCCGTCACGGTAACTGGCAGCGTAAGCGCCGCAAAACGTGAGCTCGCAGAACGCTCGTATGATCTTGTTATAGTAAACTCGCCGCTGCCCGATGACGTCGGCATACGCTTTGCAATAGATGCAGGCGGAACGTCGTCGTCCGTGCCGATGATAATCGTCAAAGGCGAGCACCTGCCCGACATCTACGAGAGAGCGACAGCGCACGGCATATTCACGCTGCAAAAGCCTATATCGCGCTCGATGTTCACCGTGTCGCTCGGCTGGATGTGCGCCCTGCGCGAGAGACTGCGCAAGTTTGAGAAGAAAACGCAGACCATTGAAGAAAAGATGAGCGAGATAAGGCTTGTCAACCGCGCAAAGTGGCTGCTGATGACCGAACTGAAAATGGAAGAACCCGACGCGCACAGGTACATTGAAAAGCAGGCAATGGACAGGAGCATTACCAAAAAAGCCGTCGCCGAGGAGATAATAAGTTCATACTCATAAATAAAAAAGAAGCCGTTAAATGGGCTTCTTTTTTGGTGGGTATATATTGTTGCTGCTTTCGCAGCGCGCAGGAGCGCACACGTTGACCGCCACAATGCGCAAAAGTTTTAAGTTTTGTCAAGAAATGGAAAGTTTTCGATTGACCCTTTTTCAAAAGGGTCATCAGGGTCAAGGGGCGGAAGCCCATTGTCGCCGTCCGCAGACTGTTTTCTAAGAGGGGAGGCTCTGCAAGAGAGAGCCTCCCCTTGTTGTAGCGCATTGCTCTCTTTCCGCGTTCCATTATGGAACGCCAAGCCAGTGTGAGAAAATCCCCACATCTTGCTTCTTATCTCTCGTTATCTTGCTTCTAATAACCCTCCCACTATCCGCCCCAAGAGAGAGTACTGGCAGAATATTCTTCCAACCGCAAGAAAGAGGCAAGGGTTTAATGGGGAAAGTGAAGCAGGAGGCGTGGGGCAGTTGAATGCACTTGCTGAAAAGTTACATTTTAGATACGCACTATGTTAGAGAGCATGGAAGAAGCCTCGAAGAGGGTTCTTCGGCACTTGCCAGACTGTTCACAGTCTGGCAACGTGTGCGCTCCTGCGCCGCGCGATAGCGCAATTATTATAGTTTAAAATATTTTCTTCTCCATTCCCACGCACTGAAATACGCCGTTTTGCTTTGCGCCCTCGCCTGTGCGCGCGTACCCCAGCTTTTCATAGAAACCCACCGCCTCAACGCGGCTGTCGATAACTACCTTTTTGTACCCCAGCAAGGCTATCCACTCCTCCGCCTGCCGCACTGCCATTTTGCCAAGCCCCTTGCCGCGGTATTCGGACAGAACTACCACCCTGTCCAGCGTTACGGTGCTTTCGCCCACCTCGTAAAAACGGCAGGTGGCAACGGGGTAGCCGCCGTCCAGCAGCACTATGTATTTCGTGCCGTCGCAGTCGTGCTCGTCAAATTCCTCGCGCAATGATATGCCGCACTGTCGGTTCATGCCCTGCACCCTCACCGAGTACGCCCCAGCGCGCTGCCACTCCTCCTGCGCACGCATGACTTCTATGTTCATCTAAACATCTCCTTTTTTACTTGTCAACTATCGGCAGCCATATCTGACTTTTGTAATCCTCCGCCGTCATGTCGCCGCTCGGGTATGCCTCTATGTCCATTTCATAGGTCGGCTGATGATCCGAAACGGGCAAAAATTCCGCCGAGATCTCGTGCCACAGATCTTGTATTGCTTTCGGCATCGCGCCCGTGCATTCAAATTTCAGCCAAGTTCTTTTGGGTATAACGCTTACACGAAAGCCCTCCGGCGCGGCGGTGTCGGGAGAACACTGAACCGCAATGGCGTAATCAAAATGCTCGTTATCGCTATGACCGTTTCCATAGCAAATGCCGAAAACGTATGTCCTGTCCGAGGCGTGCTG
>CANRPG010000035.1 GCA_947632425.1 uncultured Clostridia bacterium
AACGACGGCTTTGCAAAGTTTTTTATCGGTCAGAGCTATTTAGCGCCCATTTCAAAAGAGCAGGTCGGCATTTTCAACGTAACTTTCGAGCCCAAATGCCGCAACAACTGGCATATTCACCACGCCGATAAAGGCGGCGGACAGATACTTATCTGCATTGGCGGCAGAGGCTATTATCAGGAATGGGGCAGGGAAGCGGTCGAAATGAACGTCGGCGACTGCATAAACATTCCTGCCGGCGTAAAGCACTGGCACGGCGCCGCGCCCGACAGCTGGTTCTCTCACCTCGCAATTGAAGTGCCGGGCGAGAATACCTCAAACGAGTGGCTGGAACCCGTTGACGACAGTCAGTACGGTAGTTTGAAGTAATATATCGGTATACATAAATATATAAGCCGGGCAAATAACTGTCCGGCTTTTTGTACTCATTTTTTGTCTGATAACTGTTCTTTGTATGCCGTGGGTGATATGCCGCCATGTTTTCTGAATACCGTGCTGAAATACCCCGGGTCGTGAAATCCGCAGCGAGCGGCAGTTTCGGCAACGGTGCAGTCCTCACGCAGCAGCCGCGCAGCCTCTTCAAGACGTCTGTTTGTCAGAAAATCATTCGGGCGCATATTGAGCGTGCTTTTGAAAAGGCGGCAAAAATGCTGCGGCGTAACGCCGATAAGCTGAGCCAGATAGCTCATCGGAATGTCCTGCGAAAAGTTATCGCTCATGTATTTCAGAGCAGGAAAAAGCGCAGAAAGATTGCGGCTTTTCGCCTTGTCTTCGTCAGTCGTTACTAGCCTGCGCAGCGCAAGAACATATTCATAAAGCAGTCCCGAGCAGGTGTAGCCGCTGTAAACAATGTCTGTCCTTTGTGATTCAAACATTCTTTCAAACAGCTTTTCGGCTTCCGCAGTATTGCAGTCAGAGATCACCATAGGCTGAGCAAAGCCAAGCATTTCAAGTGTTTCGTCACAGCTGCCGCCGTCAAAGCATACCCAGCGCACCTCCCAGATCTTATCTTTCGGGTAGTATTCATGCGCCACATTTTTTGGCAGAAAGACAAAGCTCTTCGGGGCTATATCAAAACTTTTTCCGCCGCAGATAAGCACGCCCTCACCCTCGGCACAAAAAAGTATCTGATGCCACATATAGCCGCCTGGGCGGTACACTCGCTTTTGAAAACTGCTGCCGCCTATACCCGTCAGATGAAACGGCAGCTTTGCCAGCGGCGGGTCATATGGATAAATGCTCGTTTCAAGTTTCACATTTTTCACCTCGTTTTTAATATAACAGAAAGTCTCCCAAAAGTCAAGTGCATCTGTAAAATTATCTTTATGTATATTAAATAGTACCGAATTTACACTTATTTATAAAGACATATTTAAAATTTGAACATTATAAGTCTTCACGTTCTTCAATATTTAATATTGAAATAATTAACATCGTATGCTACAATTAAAGTATAAATTAAAAGCAAGGTGATATTTATGAAACATAGAATTTTAGCAGCAGCGGCAGCTTTGGTTATTGCTTCGTTTGTACTTTCCTCGTGTGGGAACAGTTCAGAAAGTGACAGCAGCGAAAATGCGACTACTTCGCAGACTGTTCAGACCGAGACATCGCAGACCGAGAGCGCCGAAAACACCGCTCCCACCGCCGCCGATAGGAAAGATGCCCTCTATAGTTACATCTGCGAAAACTTCGGCAAAACCATGCTAAGCTGTCAGCAGGAGTCAACATGGATGGGTTCGCCCGACTACGAAATGAATTACATCGAGCAAACTACCGGCAAGCTCCCTGCCATGCGCGGTCTTGATTTTATGAACAACGATTTTGACGGCGTTGTTCAGCGCGCTAAGGAGTGGGATGCGAAGGGCGGTATTGTGACTATCTGCTGGCACACGGGCGTAAAGAGCAGCGGCTATCAGGAAAGCCTTGACGACAACCCCGATTTCAGCAAGCTCCTGACCGAGGGCACCGACGAGTATAACACCCTTATGGAAAGCTGGGATAAGGCTGCAAAAGCCTTGCAACAGCTGCGTGATGAGGGCATACCCGTGCTATGGCGGCCGTTCCACGAATTTGACGGCGCGTGGTTCTGGTGGGGCAAAGGCGGCAGCAAGAATTTTATAAAACTGTGGCAGCTAATGCACGATAAATTCACCAATGAATACGGGCTCGATAACTTCATCTGGGTGCTTGGTTACTCGGGAGAGGTCAAGAATGGCTGGTATCCCGGAGATGAATATGTTGACATCATCGGCTCTGATACATACGACAACAGTACCAACGTAAAGGCGTGGAAAAAGCTTGAAAAAGTCGCAGATAAGCCTATGGCGTTCCACGAGTGCGGCAATGTTCCGTCGGTAAGTGATTTTGAAAAAGACGGCGATATTTGGTCTTGGTTTATGATATGGCACACAAACTTTATAACCGACAACAACAAGGATAACCTCAAAGCAGTTTACAACAGCGATAAGGTCATCACCCTTGACGAACTGCCAAAGTTTTAACGGAGGTATGTATGAAAATATTAAAATGCATATGTCTTTCAGCTGCCGTAATGTTTGCTCTTTCTTCCTGCTCAAATACTGCGCAGTCGTCTGATGTTTCAAGTGTTTTGCAGACCTCAACCACAACACAGCAGACGGAATCATCACAGCAGACAGAAACAACTCAGCCGGAGGTGAGTGGTATGGAAAAGTTTGAAGATATTATAGTAGAAATGCCTCCCGAGGGTTATGACGAAGCGCGCGAGGGTGTGACGTACCCCGAGTTTCATAAGTTTACATACTTTTCGCAGACAGCAGGGCGCGATACCAACGTGAATATTCTGCTTCCTGCGGATTATTCCGAGGACAAAGAATACCCCGTTTTGTATATTCTGCACGGCTTTTGGGATAATGAAGACTGGATGGCGCGCAGTACCGTTGCGCTCAGCCAAATAATAACAAATTTGCAGCAAGACGCCGAGGCGGAGGAAATGATAGTCGTGCTGCCGTACATCTTTTGCAGTAAAGATATGCAGTACTGCACGGGAATGGATCTTGCCAACAGCCTTGCCTATGATAACTTTATAAATGACCTTACTACCGATCTTATGCCGCTTATAGAAGAAAAGTTTTCAGTCGCCAAGGGCAGGGAAAACACCGCAATTACGGGCTTTTCAATGGGCGGACGCGAATCGCTTTTCATAGGTATTGAGCACCCCGAGCTTTTTGGCTATATAGGAGCAGTGTGCCCCGCTCCCGGTCTTGTGCCTGTCAGCGGCTCGGCTATGCACCCCGGTCAGATACAGCCCGAGGATATGAAATTTCCCGATGAAAAACCGCTTGCACTGCTGATAAGCTCTTCCAAGTCAGACGGCACGGTGGGTAGTTTTCCGGACAGTTACAGAGAAATATTTACCCAAAACGGCGAGGAGTTTCTTTCGCACGTTATGCAAAGCACAGGCCACGACCACACAAGCGTAAAACCGCATCTGTACAATTTTTTACGCATTATATTCAAATAATAAAAAACGTGGGAGTTTATGCTCTCACGTTTTTTTGTTATTCGCAGTTTTCCCACCAACGATCGTGGTAATTCTCTTGTTCGCTTAGTAGCATCGTTTCACTTATTTTCGGCGTAACTATCTCAATGCCATTTGCCTCACACGCCGCAGTCAAACGCTGAGGTGGGTCGTCCCAACCGTGGTCAGATAGCACAAATGCACCCCAGTGTATCGGCATAACAACTTCCGCGCCCAGCGTTTCAGCCGCCAGTTCGCTCTCCTCGGGCAGCATATGCCAGTAGTGCCAGTTGATATTGTACTGTCCGCAGTCGGGCAAAAACAGATCAAAATCGCCAAACCGCTTGTGTATCTCCTCAAAATGTCCGCCGTAGCCCGTGTCGCCGCTGTCATAAATTTGGTGATACTCGTCTTTCAGCACCCACGAGCAGAAAAGCGTTGTCTGCTGATTGTCAAGCGCCCTGCCCGACTTGTGATTTGAGGGCGTGCAGAAAACCTGCAAACCGCCAAGGTCAAAGCTTTCCCACCACGCAAGCTCTGTCACCTTGTCGTCATCGTCTATCCAGCGTTTTATGTGCTTTTCAATGCCCAGCGGCACTATGTAATGCGAGGCCTTGCTTTCCAGTTGCTTTATCGTAGCCATGTCAAGGTGGTCGTAATGGTCGTGAGTTATCAGCACCGCATCTATCTGCGGCAGATCGTCTATGCTTATCGGCGGCTGTGTGTACCGCTTCGGCCCTACCCACTGCACAGGCGATGACCTCTCACTGAAAACAGGGTCAACCAGTATGTTTTTGCCGCCCATTTGTATCAGCAAAGATGAATGTCCCAGCCACGTTACTGCAACATCTTCTGTCTGCGCTTTTGTAAGATCGGGCACTTCTGTCGGCAGTGCTTCTTTCGGTACGGTCTCTTTCTTAGATACCCTGTTGTCAGCCGATACGCCGTCTATCACCCACTGCGAGGGGTAAATAAAATGCTCCCCGTCATAGTATCCCTCTGCGCGTTGTGAGTAGTTTTCGCGGTCAGCTTTTGTAGGTCTGCCGCCGAAAGAGGGGAACGCCCTCATAAAAATAAGCGCAAATATTATCAGCAAAATTATGAATATCAGTATGCACAGCAGCACAGTAATTACCTTGTGCTGTTTTAAAAATAACATCATTCTAAACGCCTCTGTAAATGTACTGTAATTTAATTATACACAATTATTTTCTGATTGTCAATATAGAAAAGCCTCCCTGCAATAGGCAAGGAGGTTTTCTTTACTTCAAAAATGTTTCATCAGGCATAATGCAGCCCATACAAATGCGCGTTATCTCGTCAACAGATGTCTCGCAGCCGCCTTGTATCCATTCTTGCACAACGGCAATAAGTCCGCCAAGATAAAAGTGTATGACATATGGCTTTACGCTTTTGTCAATGCTGAATTTGTCCATAGCAGGCGAGAACACCTCGTCAAAAAGCCTCATAAAAGTGCTGCTTGTGTTGAACGTAACCGGGTTTAGCAAGATGACCTTGAAAAGCCGCTTGTTTTCGCGCACAAATTCTAAAAACGGTTTCAGATACTGCGGTGAAATAAATATAAGATCCTCCGTGTTTTCAGATGCCAGCCGCTTTTTTATGTCGGTGAGCTCCGCAGTGTATTTGTCAAAGCATTTTTTGTTGGTGTACTCGGTGCATTCATTCAGAAGGTCAGCGATCGTCTCATAGTGCAGATAAAACGTTGAGCGGTTCACACCTGCCTTTTCGCATATCTCCTTCACCGTAATGTATTGAAGCTCCTTCTTTTCAAGACATTCAATAAGCGCTTCGTCCATTTTTGCGGCAGTGATGAAATATTTGCTGCTTGTCTTGTTCAACGTCCGTCACACCTTTGTGGGTTATTCTTCTCCTGCTATCTCGCTTGCAAGACGTATTATGTCACCTGCGTATTTGTCTTTGCCCGACTGCAAAATGCGCTTGTAGAGCGGATAATTTACCGAAGCGCCCACAAAGCCCACAATGCCTACCGCTATCCCAAGCGCCATAAATACAGCCGTGCCCGAGCCTAAAACGCCCATGCAAAGGCACATTCCCACGCCTGCTACCAGCGCGCAAATTATACCGAATGTGTACGCAAATATCTGCCGCCCTGTCAAGTTTTTTCAGCTGTACTACCTTCGTAGTGCTTTTCTTTGAATATTCGTTCACAATAGCTTCTGCATAAATTTTATCAGTGTTCATGTCTGATACCTCCTTTTGTGATTACATTGTACCACATTCAGAAAGTATTCTGAACAACACGAACACTGATTTTTGTTGAGTAAATATCAGCCGCGATTAAATATCTCATTCATCGCCGCAAGCACCGCCGAAGTCTCCAGCGGCTTTGAAAGATGTGCGTTCATGCCAGCCTGTCTGCTCTTTTCTTCGTCCTCTGCAAATGCGTTGGCAGTCATAGCGAAAATAGGCACTTTCGCCGCATCAGGGCGCTCCATAGCACGAATACGCCTTGTAGCCTCAAATCCGTCCAGCCGCGGCATCTGTATATCCATAAGAATAAGGTCATAGTGCCACATCTCGCTGGCTGCAAACATATCAACAGCCACCTGTCCGTCCTCGGCTTCTTCGATTATAGCTCCAGTTTCTGTACCCAGCAGTTCAACGGCAATTTCGCGGTTCAGCTCGTTGTCCTCCGCAAGAAGAATGTGCTTTCCGCTGAAATCGTAGGTTTTTTCTTCAGAAGTCTTGCTGCTTGACGACTTGTCATTTTTCCAGTCTATCATCTGCGAATTTTCGGTAATCGAGAAGGGGAGCTGTACAACAAATTCAGAGCCTACGCCGTATTCGCTGCTTACCGAAACATTGCCGCCCATAAGCTCTGTAAACCTCTTTACTATCGAAAGCCCCAGACCCGTGCCGCCGAATTTGTGCGTTATCTCGGCATTTTCCTGCTCAAACGCCTCAAATATCTTGTCAAGGTTTTCTTCCTTGATTCCCATTCCCGTGTCTTTTACCGAGAAGCTCAGAACCGCCGTGTCACCCTCATGGCTTACCTCGCTTACGCCAAACGTTATCTTGCCTCCATCGGGCGTAAACTTGAATGCATTTGAAAGAAGATTTGTCAGTATCTGATTGAGCCTCAGCGAGTCGCCGCCGATAAACTTGTCTATATTGCCGTTCAGCTGTATCTTAAAGTCAATGCCTTTTTCATCTGCCTGAACTTTGTAAATGTTCTCAATATTTTCAAGGAACAGCCGCAGGTCGAAGAGCTCGTTTTTAAGCTGTATCTTGCCGCTTTCTATCTTTGACATATCCAGTACATCGTTTATCAGCAGCATAAGGTGCTTTGATGACATCGCGACTTTTTTAAGGCAGTCGTCTACCTTTTCGGGGTCATTCCTGTTTTGGCGCGCTATCTCAGTCATGCCTATTATGCCGTTCATCGGCGTGCGTATCTCGTGGCTCATGCGGCTCAAAAATTCGCTCTTTGCATAGCTTGCCTGCTCGGCTGCTTCACGTGCCGCCTCCAGCTGCCGCGAGTGTGCCCGAAGGTTTATCAGGTATATAAGCAAAATAAGCAGTATCATAAACATAACAGTAGCCATCATCGTGATAGCGTTTCTGTTCAGGCGGCTGCTTAGGTTCTCGGTCATTTCGTCTACCATCTCATATGGCACTTCCATGAGCATATACCACTGCGTGCCCTCGATAGGCGCGTAGTACATACACATGTGCACGTCTACCGCCTTGAATATCACCATGCCTGACTTTCCGCTTGCAAAGTCGTTTTCTATCTGCTCTATAGAGTAGCCCTTGTCAAAAGTCGCATATTCTCTGAATTTCGATATAATGTTGCTACCCTTCGGCAGCTCCGAGAAAAACGTGTTGTATACTACAAAACTGCCGTCTTTTGTAACAATGCTCGCATTCGTCTGCCCGTCCTCACTGCGCAAGAACAGGTGCTTGCCTATTGAATCTGTCGTAAAGCCTGCAATTATAGCAATTATCTTTGTGTCTGAAAATTCAATAGGCATTATCTGCGTGCCTAAAACTATCATGTTGTTTTCAAGAAAAGTCTCGTTGTAAGAAACAAGCTCGTCCTCGCCGTCTAAAAGCTGTGCCAGAAAACTCAGCTTCGATGCCGCAGGGCGCTTGCCCTCCTCGCTGTAATAAAAACCGTCCTCGTCCACAAATGCCATGAACTCAAAGTCGTTGTTCTGCTCAGCGCTGCCTATGAACCTTTCCAGCGCATCTAAACTTTCCGTGTCCTCGCCCGTCACGCTCTCCGCCACCGACTTCAGCCCACTGTAGCGCATAGAAAGCCCCGACTTGAAGTTTGCCTGCGTAAGATTCGTCATCTCGCGCAGATAAATGGTATTCATGTTTTTAGTAAAATCAGACGTTATATCGGCAGCTGCGACGATAAGCCAGTATACCAGAAGGCATACCACCAGTACCGCCAGTATCAGAACGATAAAAAACCGCCAGTGCGAGACCTTTTTACTATGACTTTCACTCATCTTAGTTCACCGATGTGATCCTTCCTTCGAGTTTTGACGTTATAGCCGCATCGTTGTGCTTTATCATGTATTCTTCAAGCGTTGTGCATAAAGTGTATTCTGTCTCACGCACAAGCTTAACGTTTTCGGGCTTCGGCGTTCCGTCGCTGTAAACGTTAAGCATTGTAAATCCGTCGCCGTTGTTATCTTCATATCCGCTGATGCCTGCCATGTAGTCTGAAACGGCAATTGTGTATACAGCATTTTCGTCAAGCGGCGAGCCGTCAGCCAGCGTTACGTCAACAAGCTGTGCAGGCGTGCTTTCTATCGCAGGCGTGAACGAGTATTTCAAGCCCGAAACATTCAAAAACCTTCCGCCCGGTATGTTGTTTTCCTGTATCATCATAGAAAGACCGTTTTCAAGCATATCGCGTATTGTCTGTGCATCTACTTCCAGAACTATAATTTTGTTTCCATACGGGCATACGTAATCAAGGTCATAGCTGTATACATCACCCTTGTATAAGCTGCCGCGTATAGAACCGCCGTTCACTACCGCAATATCGGTGCCGTTTATCTCTTTCACCGCATCAGATATAAGGTTTCCTATCTCGGTCTCCTGTGTGCGGACATTGTAGTTTTCGACCATCATATCGTGGTCAATAGTTCCGATAAGAGTTACAACTTGTTCGTCACCGTTTATTACGTAATCGTCAACCTCTGCAAATGCATCTGCAATCTCTTTCTGCGCGCAAAGAACGGTATTGCAGTGAGTGCCAAAATACCTCATAAAATCATTAGAAATAGATATGTTATAGTTGTAGCCCTCGTCAATGCAAGTTTTTATTCCGTCGGGAACTATTTCTTGAGTCGGCGTGTAGTCTACAAGATATGAATATCCCGCACCGTTGTCAAGCATGAACGCATCTTGCCCCTCGGGTGATGAAAGCAGCGTAAGTATTTTGCGGCAGGCATCCAGCTTTTCCTCGCTGCCTTTTTCGGTAAGCGCCTTGTTTATGCCAAGATACGCAGTCGGCGCCGATACAGTCCACGCAGGGTTGCCCTCGCTGCTAAGCATCGGCAGCATATCAAATTCGTAGCTGCTGTCTTTGCGTATATCGTTGAGCATAGTAACGCTGTCAAACGCCACCAGCATCTGACCGTCGCTCATCTTTTTAAGCACAGGCGCACAGTTTGAAACAGAAGTGAACGGTGTGGGATTCAAATACCCCTTGTCAATAAGCTCCAGCGGCAGGTCAAGAGAAGATTCCAGCGTGCCGGTAAATGTCGCCTCACCGTTTTTCAGCCCGTCAAGCCACTTTATACCCTGTGAAAGCCCGAAAAAGTCGGGTATTTTGTTCGCGAATACAAAAGTCGCAGTCGTAATAGGCGTGCCGTCAACGGTAAATACATAGCCGTTTTCGTCAACGCCTATGTTCTTTTCCTTTGCCACTCCAAGCATCTTTACAAGTTCTTCCAGAGTTGTGGGTATATCCAGCCCGTTTTCTTTTACAAGCGTTTCATTGTAAATATAGCCGTAATACTGCGCAGGCAGCGGTACAAACAAATTCTTGCCGTCTCGCGAAGTCTTTTTCATAATGCTAGACTCATACGAAGAAATATAGCTCTCCGCGCTCAGGTCAGCAAGGTGGTTCAGTATGTCGCCCGTCGCCAGCGATGAAGTAACAATATCCGTGCCGTGACCGTTTCTCAGGCGGCGTTCCGATTCGCCGTCAATAGTGCTCACAGCGTTTTTCTCTACCTGTAGGTCGATCTCGGGATAGGTCGTCTCCACCAAGCTTTCAAAATTCGGCAAAAGGCTGGTGAACATCATGCTAACAACAATTTTCTCGCCCTCAGCCCTCGAAGACGAGCTCGTCTCGGTTTTCTTTGACGAGCAGCCGCCAAGGCACATCGGCGCAAGTATCAGACAAAGCAGTTTTTTATAGTTCATTTTAGTATGCTCCTTGTTGAATATCTAATATATATTGTAAAATATTTCGCCCTTTTTGTCAATCCCCGAGAGGGCAAAACAGAGCATTAAAGCATAAACTTTTTGTAAACAGTATAGCCGCCGTAAAAATGCGCAAAAAATCAGCCGCAGGCAGCACGCCAACGGCTGAAATTATTAAACTATCAGGGCAGGGGAGTATTATTCTGTTTCAACTACCTTAAATCTCGCTCCTGTTTGAGAATTGTCAGGCGCCTCATCAAAATGCAGACGTTTGTCTAATGTTTCTTCGCTTACTATGTCTCCGGCTTCATTATCAAAATGCCATGAATAGTTCGTAGAAGATCTCAAACTATTTAATTGCTCCATAAGCGAACCTTCACCGCTCCAGTAAAGCGTGCCGGTAGTTCCGTCAAGCTTAGTGTATTCTATGCTTGCCTTTACTATGTAATAATCAATGTTGCTGTCAAATGTCTGACCTGCCGAGAATGTAATAAGATCAATATTTTCTTCTGTAATGCCGCTTATCGCCTGTGTCGCAAAGCCGGCAATGACATAATAATTGCTATTTATATAATCATAGAATTCAGAAAACCTCCATAGGTCACTTTCTGTAAGTGGATCACCTATTTTTTTAGCAAAGCTGCCCGTGGATTCCCAAGCGCCTTCAGTGTATTCATATACCGTTATTTTGCATCCGCAGTATACATCGGTATCGTACCCTATCCAAGTACCCTGAGTGAATTCATCGGTATAATCGTTTCCGTTTGTATAAACCCATGTGTAATTTTCCGGTGCAGTAGGTATCTCATTTAAAAGCTCACCCATTGTATATTGGCTTTCAATTTCTTCACCGTCAACATCATGGAAAGTAACTTTATGCACATTCTTCCAAGCTGGCACTATGTATATTCTCGCAAATGATTGATAATTGCCTTCTTCTCCATAATCATATGCAATATCTTTAACCGACGTATTTTCTGTTATCTCCGGCAGGCCCTCGATATCAAACGGATTATCCAAGCCCGGTAAAGCTCTTTCATCGTTGAGATAAACTGCTTTAGCAACGGTATATTTACTACTAATTGAATTTTTCCATGAAGATATCTGTTTTTGTAATTCTTCAGCAGTCATGTCGTACTCAAATGTTTTGCTATTATCATAAGAGTACAGTCCCACCGATGAAGGATCAAAGTTGCCGTCGTCTGAATAACCACCAACATAATCAACAGATATACTAACTTTCATATGCGTATACACCGCCGTAACGGTAATGTTATCTTTTACTGTAACATTCGCAATACTCTGTCCGTCAACAGTCCACTTGCCGTTATACCATGGCTTTTCAGGTACAGTATAGTTAGCAAGCGCCTCGCTGAGCGGCGTGCCGTATTCAGCCGTTATCGCTTTGGGCATTGTCACGTCATCATAATCACATTCAAACTTTATCTCGTAAGTGTTTATCACATATTCAAACTTAACAGTAATGTTTCCTGTTACTTCGTAGCCGTCGGGTATCTCCTCACCGTCAATAGTCCACCTTCCGGTGTAGCCTTCTTTTTCAGGCATAGCCGGCAGATAATTTGCAAGACCCCAGCCATGCTCAAGTATCTCGGTTGTAGGCAAAGTCGTTATATCCGGCTCATCAGTCGTGAATGTAACTTCGTACTTATTTATAGTGTACACAATAGTAATAGTCACATCATCTGTAACTACGCTGCCGTCAGGAATATCCTCTCCGCCTATAGTCCACTTGCCTGTGTAGCCTTCCTTATCGGGCATTTGAACTTTGCCAAGAACCTCACTAAGCTGCGTGCCGTAATCAGCTGTCTGCTTTTCAGGCATTGTCAGTGTTTCATCATCACATTCAAATGTTACAGTGTATGTATTT
Organism: uncultured Clostridia bacterium; assembly: GCA_947632425.1. Classification (GTDB taxonomy): domain Bacteria; phylum Bacillota; class Clostridia; order Oscillospirales; family Ruminococcaceae; genus UBA7477. The sequence continues at coordinate 11,826 of CANRPG010000035.1, forward strand.
ATTGTATACACCGCAGTAACTGTCACATTACCTGTAACCCTGTAATCAGCCTCAACAGCCTTTCCGCCAATCTGCCATTCACCAGTGTAACCAGTCTTTTCGGGTACTTCCGGTAACTCATCTTTGAGCAGAGTATTAAATTCAAGCTCCAGATTTTGAGGTAGTTCAACATCTTCCTCGCTCTCGAAAGTAACAGTGTACTTGTTGATCGTATATACCGCAGTAACCGTCACATCTCCGGTTACCCTGTAATCCGCCTCAACAGCCTTGCCGCCTATCTGCCACTCGCCTGTGTAACCTGTCTTTGTCGGTACAGCAGGCAGTTCTTTTGAAAGTACTGTGTTATATTCAAGCTCCAGATTTTGAGGCAGTTCAACATCTTCCTCGCTCTCGAATGTAACTGTGTATTTATTTATAGTGTAAACCGCAGTAATAGTTACGTCATCTGTAACAGTGTATGTACCCGAAACTTCTTCACCGTCAACAAACCATACGCCTGTGTAACCTTCCTTCTCAGGAACTTTCGGCAATGTCAGAGTTTCGTTATACTTGACCTTTTGTTCCTCAGGAAGTTTAACGTCTTCTTCACTCGTGAATGTCACGGTATACTCGTTTATAGTATACACCGTAGTAACAGTCAAATCTTCCGTTACCTTGTAACCTTCTGCAATCTCTTTGCCGTCAATAGTCCACTTACCGGTATAACCTGTCTTTTCGGGTACTTCCGGCAGTTCAAGCAGTGAGTTGTATTCAACAGTCTTTGCCGCGGGTATATCCGTTACACCAGGTTCATCAGTCGTGAATGTAACTGTGTATTTATTGATAGTATACACAGCCGAAACAGTCACATCATCTGTAACAGTGTATGTACCCGAAACTTCTTCACCGTCAATCTCCCATACACCGGTGTAACCCGTCTTTGTCGGTACATCAGGCAGATTTATTTCAGAATTATATTTCGCGGTTATATTATCAGGCATAGTAACGTCTGTTTCTTCGGTCTCAAATTTTACAGTATATGTGTTGATCGTATAAACCGCAGTAATAGTTACATCATCTGTAACAGTGTATGTACCCGAAACTTCTTCACCGTCGATCTCCCATACACCGGTGTAACCCGTCTTTGTCGGCACATCAGGCAAAGTCAGTGTTTCATTATACTTGACCTTCTGCTCCTCAGGCATGGTAACATCAGTTTCATCAGACTTGAACGTTACAGTATACTCATTTATAGTATACACCGCAGTAACAGTCACATCATCAGTAACCGTATATGTACCCGAGACTTCTTTATCGTCAATCTCCCATACACCGGTGTAACCCGTCTTTGTCGGCACATCAGGCAAAGTCAGTGTTTCATTATACTTGACCTTCTG
>CANRPG010000036.1 GCA_947632425.1 uncultured Clostridia bacterium
AATACGTCGTTGCCCTCCCTTGCCATACACAAAGTATGCCGGCGGTCGGTCGCCTAGTCTTGACGAAAATCTGCTCTGCAAAAACTGCTTCCTACAAATACACCTCACACAGAGAGATTTTGAGGCGGCTCGGGCTCGGCTCTCCACTGCTAAAAATAAAAAACGGGGCATACCACATGTATGCTCCGTTACAGACAGCCTTTTATATAGTCGCAGTTGGCTTTAAGGTCTTCCACGCTTTTGTACCCCGATGAGTAAAGCTCCAGTATTATCGCCGCATTTACGCTGTTTTTTCTCAGGCAGGAAACAAACTCCCGGCAGTCAAGCTTTCCCGTGCCCACAAGTTTGCAGTCGCTTTTGTCGTCATAGTCGCTTATGTGTATGTGGCAGATGCTCTCACCCAGCGCGTTCACAAATTCATAAGGGTCATAGCCTGCCCTGACTGCCTGCTTGGTGTCCAACACGAATTTTGCCTTATCGCCCAGCGCTGCTTTCATCTTCTTCAGAAACTCAAGGCTTCCGCTGCTGCACCTGCCAACATTCTCCTGCGCCACGGTAACGCCAAAGGTCGAAGCTATCTCGTTAAAGCGCTCAAAATGCCCGAAGTACATCTCCTCGGGGCAGCGGTTATGGCTGTTATTGCCGTGCAGCACGAATATTTTCGAGCCAAGATATTCCATGGCTTCAAAATATTTTTTGTAGTACTCCAGACCGTCACCCAGCCTGCGCGAATAGCCGGTGAAGAACATCATCGTCTCCAGCTCGCAGGTAAAAGGGTGCATAGATACCGCGTTTACGCCGTAATGCTCCAGCATACTCTTTATCTCGCGCAGAAAACGCTTTTCAAGTTCGCTGGGGGCGTTTATGAATATCTCAACATTTTGTATGCCGCGCTTGCACAGCTCTAAAAGAGCCTGCTCGGTAAGCATGGGGTACAGGCACGCGGTAGACACCCCGACGGGATAGCCGCTCTCCTTCATAAAAACACCTCCGTAAAAAGCGTATACATTGATTATACCACTTTACAACGGCAAAGTCAAATACTAAAAAAATGATGTATTTTATACCGTAAAATGTGACTTTATGCGATTTAATAAAAATTACTCTTGACTTTTGGACAAATTACATCTATAATAGTAAGGTGAATGACTGTTTTATATTTTATATATACAGCGAAAACTTGAACAGGAGGAATAAATTCAGTGCGACACGCAAAGAAACCAACATTTTTTATCGTCGTATTGCTGATAGCAGCCTTTTCGTACCTGACGATATTCGGCGTGCATACCACATTCGGCGATATTCCGAAAACATATATAAAGAGCGTTGACGAGATACGCTGGGGCATAGACATTCAGGGCGGTGTAAACGCCACGTTTGAGCCTGCCGATGATGTTGATGCCACTGCCGATGAGCTTGAAGCGGCAAAGACGGTAATAGAACAGCGACTTGTCAGCCTTAACATCACCGACAGCGAGGTGTATGTTGACTCGGCTAAGGACAGGATAATGGTATCCTTCCCGTGGGCATCGGGCGAGACAGACTTTAACGCCGAAGAAGCCGTAAACGAGCTGGGCGACATGGCAGAACTGAAGTTCGTCAAGGGCACGGAAATGGACGGCGAACTTATAATGACTGGTACTGCCGTTGACAGCGCAGACGCCTACCAGAACCCCGACACAGGCAGATGGGAAGTATCGCTGACACTTAACTCTACGGGTACCAAAGCATTTGCAGATGCCACCACAGAGCTTCACGCAAACGGCGGATATATCTCCACATGGATGGACGATGTAAACATCTCTACCGCAACGGTAAGCGCTGACATAACCGACGGCAGAGCCACAATATCGGGCAACTTCAGCTATGAAGAGGCGAAATCTCTTGCCGACAAGATAAACGCAGGCGCGCTGCCTATAAAAATGGAAGCCACCAGCACAAGCACTATTTCGCCTACTCTGGGCACGGGCGCAAGAACTGCCATGGTGTACGCAGGCATTATCGCAATGATAATAATCGCTATATACATGATAATCATCTACAGGCTGCCGGGCTTTGTTGCCTGCATAGCACTTTGCGGACAGGTAGCAGGTTCGCTTGCCGCAATATCGGGCTTTTTTGCACCGTTTGACAGCTTTACGCTCACCATACCCGGTATCGCAGGTATCATACTTTCGGTAGGTATGGGCGTTGACGCCAACATAATCACCGCGGAGAGAATAAAAGAAGAGCTGCGCAACGGCAAATCGCTCAACGGCGCAATAGAGCTCGGCTACAAGAGAGCATGGTCGGCGGTATTCGACAGCAATATCACCGTAGTATTCGTAGCTGTTATTCTCATGGGCGCGTTCGGGCCTACCGACAGCTTTATGGGCACTATAATGAAGCCGCTGTTCTTCGCGTTCGGCGCATCTGCGGCAGGCACTATATATTCGCTCGGCTACACGCTGCTTATAGGTATAATACTCAACTTTGTGTTCGGCATATTCTGTTCAAGACTTATGCTCGCATCGCTTTCAAAGTTCAAGGTGTTCAGAAAACACGCACTGTATAACGGCGTTGCCCCCGAAAAGAAGCAGCGCACCCTTAACGTAAACAAGCACGCTGTAAAATTCTATATATTCTCGGGCATAATGATTGCCGCATTCATAGTCATCACTCTGGTGAGAGGCGTGAATGTTGCAGTTGAGTTCGAGGGCGGTACTATTATAGAATACAACTACAGCGGAACGATAGATACAAACGCAGTCGCGCAGGCTGTCAAAGAAGTTTCCGGCGAAGATGTTACCGTTACCACGGGCGAGAATATGGCTGACGGCTCAACTACCGTAAAGCTCACCTTCGCTTCAAAAGAGGGCATCTCGTCTGAAAAGCAGCTTGCTGTTAAAGAAAAGCTTATGGAAGCATTCGCGGACAACGATCTGGAGCTTCTGAGCTCTACCGACGTTGCCGCATCAAACGGCAAGGAGTTCTTCTTCAAGTGCCTTGTTGCAGTAATATTCGCAGCGGTAGTAATGGTAATTTATATCGGCTTCAGATTCAAGAACATCGGCGGTCTTTCAGCAGGCTGTATGTGCGTTGCCGCGCTGGTGCACGATATGATATTCGTTTACGGCGCGTTCGTGATATTCGGCTACAGCATAGATTCAAACTTTATAGCCGTTTTACTGACTATCCTGGGTTACTCTATCAACGCAACTATCATAATCTACGACAGGATACGTGAAAACAGAAAGCTTCTTGGCGCAAAGGCTGAGATAGGCGAGCTTGTTGACAAGAGCGTTACAGAAACTCTCGGAAGATCTATACACACAACCGTTACCACCGTTTCGGCTATGATAACGGTCTGCATAGTATGCTACCTGTGGGGCATATCTTCAATAATGAGCTTCTCGCTGCCTATAATCGTCGGTATGATATCGGGCGTATATTCTTCAAACTGCATAGCCCCTACCCTGTGGGTAAAATGGCAGCGCCACGCATTGAAGAAAAAAGACAGCCGCCCTGCTAAGGCACATAAAAAATAAATATAATTATAAAAATATGAACATCCCGGATATACCCCATTTTTGGTTTGTCCGGGATATTTTTTGCCCTGCTTGTGTTAAATATTTTTACTATGCCGTCGGCGATTTAGTTGTATAGTACAAAAAATCAGCCGCTATTTGTATACGATTACAAAAATTTTCGCTTGTGATTGACTTTTAAAGCAAAATGTGTTATTCTTATTGTGAGTAAACGGCGTGTGCCGAACAAGACAATGAATATAATAATAGAAAACTGATGAAAGGTGGTTTTAAAATGCATAATGCAAAGAAAATTCTTGCCTGCGCTATGGCTATGCTGTTATGTGCAGGCGTAGTAGGCTGCGGAGATTCTTCAAGCTCCAGCAGTTCGCATGTTGACCAGATACAGGTCACATTGCCCGAAAGCGTTGACCCCAACGACGAAAGCACCCTTACCGTTTCGGACATACCAGAGGGAGAACCTACGGAGCTTGACTGGCTGTCTTACTGGGATATAAACCCGGAGGAAGGCAACCCCGAAAAGAGGTCTGAGCTCCAGTTGTTTGAGCAGAAAGGCGGTTCTATACATTATTCAAGAGTTTCATCGACCAACAAGTATGAAAAGCTCGCGAACCGTCTTATGTCGAACGACCCCCCCGATATGTGGTGGTATGAGCAGGCTATGGACTTCCCTGTAAACTGTCTGCAAAATATGTTCCAGCCTGTTGACGATATCGTAGACTTTGATACTCCGCTGTGGAGCGACGTTAAGGACAAGGCTGAAGAATATACCATTGCCGGCAGCCACTTTGTTGCGCCTATCAAGTTCAACTTCCAGGGCATACTTACATACGACAAGGACAGAATAGAAGAGCTTGGCGTTGAAGATCCGTATGAAATGTATCTTAACGACGAATGGGACTGGAACGCTCTTGAAGATATATGCAGAGCGTGGGTAGATACCTCTACCGACGACGAGCCGAAAATAGGTCTTAACGGCTGGTTCCACACCTTTATATTCGCTTCTACCGGTGAAACGGTAGTTATGCGTGATGATGCAACAGGCAAGTATATAAATAATATAGACAGCCCAAACCTTGAAAGAGCTGCAAACTGGCTGTACAATATGTCGAAAGACGGTCTTATAGACAATAAATGGATACAGGGTGCGCAGAACGCTTTCAATGAAGGCTACCTGTTCTACTCAATGGGCCCGTGGGCATCTATTGACTCTCACACACCAAAAGACGGCACAAACTGGGCTAACGTTCCTATCCCCCGCGACCCCAACTCCGATAAGCTTTATGCTAAACTTGATACCGTTGCGTATATGTGGATAAAGGGCTCTGCGAAGTCCGGCGCTATGAAGACATGGCTGGAGTGCGCTAAGATAGTCGCGACCGATCCGGCTTACATGGAGCAGGATAAGCAGAAGTTCTTTGTAAACAACCCCAACTGGACAGACGAGATGTATGAGCTCGCTTACGATCCTATGGCTAACGACAAGATAACCGTTATAACCGACCCCGGCTACGGTATATCCACGCTGCTGTCCGATCAGGATTCTGCGACTAACGATTCCAAGGAAGCAGTTATACAGCTGGTATATTCATCTGTCAGCAAGACCGACGAATCAGGCTCTCAGCTTACATGGGCTGTTGTAAGAGATATGTACAACAACACCATAAACTCCGAGCTTGCTACATTCAACGACAAACTTGCAAACTACTCGCTCGGCGGCGCTTACACACCAGAAGAGGGTACTGCTGCCGAATAACAGCATAAAATTTGATCACCGACGTGCAAAAGCGCCGGTGATTTTTTTACCTGTTGGGCAAAAGGGGCATATTGCTGCGGTATATCCTGTCAACGCCGCCGCGTATCACTTCACATTCCGAGAAAAACTCGTCATTGTCTTTTCTGTAAAGATATTCAATTCGCGCCACCGCATCGCCAATGCCGCTTACCGTCTCGGCGCTTTCAAAAAACGCCGCTGTAGAAGCCATGCTCTCCCAGTATGAGCATAGTTCTTCAATAGCTTTTTCAGTATCGGGCGAGCGCGTTTCGGCAAGCGACTGTGCCCTGTCAATAAGCTCGTTCATGCGTTTGCTGCACGTGCCAAGGTAGACAGACCACCCCACGCCGAATATGAATATAGCCGCCAGTATGCCACAGCATAGCCACACTCTTTTCATGCTACCGCCCCTTTTCTTTTTCGATGATCTTGTAACTTCCGTCTGAACGCGCCGTCATGAGAAACACCTCGTGCGGCGATATTTTTTTGCTTTTGAGAATGTTTTTCAGCCACTCTTCCGACAGTTTGAGATATGACAGTGATCGTTTCACAACATCGCCGTCGTCTATCACCACCTGCGGAGGGTCGCCCGAGGGCTGCGGTTTTTCGCCGTTTACGGGCTGTTTTGCAGATTTTAAAAAAGCGCTTACCGCTCCGGTGGTCTCTATCACCGCATACTGCACTTCCGATATATCAAATATCCCCTGTGAGCGCAAAGCCTCCAGCACATCATCGGCAGTATAGCGAAGTTCATTTAGCTGCTTCTGGTCAAGCACGCCATCGGATATGATTATCTTCGGGCTGCCTGATACAATTCTTCTCAGCTTGCGTGATTTAAGCGTTGCCGCCGACATCAGAACGTCAAGGCACACAAGCGTTAATATCGGCACAATGCCCAGCAGCATAGGCGTGCCGGGGTCCTCAATAGGCAAAGTCGCGATATTTGAGATAAGAATGGTTATAACAAACTCCGATGGCTGAAGTTCTCCCAGCTGTCTCTTTCCCATAAGGCGTATTGCGAACACCACAAGCACATACAAAAGCACTGCCCTTAAAAATACGATAAGCAATCAAAACGCTCCTTTCAGATCATTAGTATTTTTCCGCAAAGTGTGCAAATAATACATTAGCAGTACAATACGAAAGGAGAATAATTATGCCTTGCTTTCCCGACTATTCTAATTACGAAAATATAAAAATAGCTTCCTCGCTTGAAAAAGCGCTGCTCGATCTTCGCTCTATAATGGGCGGAACTATGGATCTCAACATTATGGAAGTGGTGGTGAGCGGTCACAAGTGCGCGGTGGTGTCTATAGAGAACATGACATCTACCGACATAATGACCGAGCTTTTGTTTCAGCCGCTGACCTCTTTGCAGCTGGGTGAAAACTCAAAGCCGCAGGATATTGCCGACTGGCTTACAAAATACAGCCTGCTTTCCTCCGAGCGGCACACCTGCTATGACTACGGAGAGGCGGTGACGCAGCTGTTTTCGGGCTTTGCGCTCGTTTTAGTGAACGGTCTTGCAAGCGGCTATCTGTTCGGCATACAGGGCTTTGACAAACGCTCGATAGACGAGCCTACGAGCGATCTGAACGTCTTGGGCGGCAGAGACGGTTTTATTGAAGTTTTGCGTACAAATGTATCTCTTGTAAGGCGGCGGCTGAAGACCCCCTGCCTGCGCTTTGAGCTTACTAAAACAGGTACAAAAAGCAAGACCGACATCTGCATTGTTTATATGGCTGACCGCTGTTCCTCTGAGCTTGTGGACTCGGTGCGGCAGAGGATAAGCTCGATAAAGCTGGAAACGGTGCTCAGCAGCGGATATGTGATGCCCTATCTTATGAAAAGCAGCAAAAGCATTTTTACCGATGTGCAGACAACCGACAGACCCGATGCATTCGCTGCAAAACTGTGCGAGGGCAAGGTGGGCATCATTATAGACGGCACGCCTTTTACGCTGCTTGTGCCGACGTTTTTTATAGAAAACTTCAACACCGTTGACGACTATGCCAACCGCCCATACTATGCCGCTTATATACGCTGCATAAAGTATATTGCTTTTATACTGGCGGTGCTGCTGCCGGGCGTTTATGTTGCGCTGGCAACTTTTCATTCGGAAACTTTTTCATACAAGCTGCTTTTAAGCCTTGTCGTTTCGGAGGAATCAACGCCATACCCGTTGGTGTTCGACGTTGTTATAATAACGCTTATGTATGAGATACTGCGCGAGGCAGGAATACGCCTGCCAAAAACGGTAGGCGGCGCGGTATCGATAGTGGGCGGTCTGATAATAGGCGATGCAGCCGTGAACAGCGGACTTATTTCCGCTCCTATCCTTATAATACTTGGTCTTACGGCGACTTCGTCGTTCGTTATACCAAACCTCAATCAGCAGACATCTGTACTTCGCATGATAATGATAATAGCAGGCGGAGTGGCAGGGCTTTACGGCATAACGCTGGTATCTGCCGCGGTGCTTGCAAACGCCTGTGCGCTTTCAGATAACGGCATACCTTACACCGCGCCGGTTTCGCCGTTTTTTAAGTCGGGATTCAAGGATATATTCTTCAGGGCAGGCTTTAAAAGGCTTGAAAAAACGCAGACTCTGGTAAGCGACTTCAAGGCAGACGAGGAGGCATAAAAATGAAAAAACCTCACGCAATATCGGCTTATCAGCTCATATGCCTTTTGCTGGTGGGCAGGCTGTTTATTATGATGACCTACTCTCCGGCAGGAGGCGACAACACGCTGATAACCATTCTGGGCGGTCTTATAACAAACGCGGCGCTGGCTGTGGTGATGATATTCCCACTTCTTTTGCTGAAAAAATTTCCAGACAAAAACGCCGTTCAGCTGGGCTATTGCGCCTCAAAGCCGCTGGGAATAATGCTATCTGTTATATATACCGCATTTCTGGCATGGGCTGCGGTAAAAACAATGTGCGATTTTTCGCAGTTTATAACGTTCGCATTTCCTATTTTCACAGCTAAAAGAGTTATCGTAGTATTCATGGCTGCAACGGCTCTGTATATCTCAACGCTGGGATTAGAACCCATTGCACGCAGCGCCGCTGTAGTTACGGGGTTGTTCGTAGTCATGCTGATAACGGTGCTGCTCGGCACAAGCGGAGAGATAGATGTTCACAACCTTAACATCTCAATAAAAGACCCTTTGGGCGGCATAATAAAAAGCTCTCTCGGCTCGTTTGCAAGAAACTCTGAGCTTATTGTGGCGTGCCTGCTTTTGCCGAAACTGCGCTCAAAGCAGTGCGGCGCAGTATACGGATATATTACCATTAAATATATAGTGGTGGGGTCTATAGCTTTTTTGTGCTCTGCAATACTGGGCAATTTCGCATACTCCTCGCCGCTGCCGTTTTTCCATCTGAGCTCTTACTCAAACACATCTGTAATAGCGCGATTTGATTCGCTGTTTCTTATACTGTGGACATTCTGCGCAGTTACGAAACTGTCACTTTGCATATACCTTGCAGGAGAGTGTATAAAATGCATATCACCGAAGATAAAGCCGTTTTACGCAACGCTGCCCGTGACCGCCGCCTCGCTGATATGCTCTGTATTTATAATAATGTATTACGATATTACAAAGGCTGAAAACGTGTATATATGGTCGGCGGTGATAATAATTCTGGCGGCTGTGATACCGGCGCTGCTGCTTATTTTGCCAAAAGAAAAGCGAAGCAGAAAGGAGAGTGCAACATGAGTATGCAAATGAAACGTTTGCTGATAGTGCTTTTGACTGCAATTGCAGCTTTTGCAATGTGTTCCTGCTCTTCTATAGTCGAGCTGGAAAAGCAGGCTATAATATCGGCGGTAGGCATTGACAAAGGCGAGAGCAAGAAGTTCAAGGTCAGCGCTCAGGTGTTTCAGTCGATGGGTGCAGGTTCTTCAACGCCCGTTGACAGCAGCCAGACCAACACTATTATAGTTTCCGCAGAGGGCGACACGATAGCGCAGTGCATGAATGATATATCATACGCGCTTGGCAGGGATATAAACATCGGGCACAGCAAATTTATTGTAATAGGCAAAGATGCGCTGAGCATACCCTTTTCGGAAAGCCTCGATTACTTTCTGCGCAGTGAGCAGACATACCTTGGTGTGCCGATAATAAGCAGCAAGACCACCGCACGCGATATTCTTGACGTCAAGCTGAAAAATGAGGTGGAGACCGCCATTGCAGTTGAGAACATCATACGCACGGCGGTTGAAAACGGCAACGCGCTGAAAACCGACCTTTTAAGTATCGCAAACTCTGTTACCGCCGCCCTGCCTATAGTTGAGGCGCAGGAGCCCACAAAAAAAGACGACAAGGAAAAGCAGGGAAACTCAGAAGAAGAGGACACCAAACTTATATTCGGCGGAACGCAGATAGTTCACGACGGGAAAATAGTATACACCGCCACGGCAGAGGAAACTATGGGCTGCTGCTGGCTTGAGGGCAAGCTTGACAAAGCGCAGATGAGCATTCCCGGCAATGATGACCCGCTGAACGTGAATGTTACTCTCATTCACCGCAGTGTTACGGTGCGCAAAATTGACGGCAGATACGTTATGATGTACAAAATACGCGTGAAAGTAAAACTGCTCGACAGCTTCAAGACTATATCAAACGGCTGCGAGGTGTGCATGGCTACAGAAAAGATACTGGAAGATATGTGCTGCAATGCTTTTTACAAGATAACCCAGTACCCCGAGGGCGATTTTCTCGGCGTTGAAAGAATAGCAAGAAGCGTATACCCCGTTGCCGCCCTGCATGATGATAACATTTTTGAAAACTGCTCTATTTCGGTAGATGTTGAATGCGCCGCCGACAAATAGTTTGTGAGACGTTTTGGGTAATAAGACCATAAGCACGGGCGGAATATAAGCAATAGTTACAAAAATATCCCTCGGCTATTGCAAACGCAGACTTTGTGTGTTATAATTGTTGTATGTAACTTTGACGGAAAGAGAGCGTGGTTCTTTTATGATAAAAATCAACGATCACATAGGCTGCATAGAGCTTTCTTCAAACTATCTGAAAAAGCTTATAGCAAAGACCGCCGCAAGCTGCTTTGGCGTGGTAGGTCTGAACAGCTGTTCGGCTGTGCAAGGCATACGCTCGCTGCTGGGAAGCGAATCTGCCGACAACGGTGTGATGATCCGTCAAGACAGCAACAAGCTGACTATAGACCTGCATATAACGGTATCTTATGGAGTGAACATCGCCGCAATAGTTGACAGCATCATAAACAAGGTGCGCTTCACTGTTGAGGAGAGCGCCGGTATAGAAGTATCTAAGATAAACGTTTTTGTTGACGCTATGCAGGCGTGATTTGGGAGGATAACATCGTGATAGACGGAAAGCTTCTGCGTGACGCGATCATCAGCGGCGCACATTCTATAGCAAACAAGAAAAAATCGGTAGACGAGCTGAACGTTTTCCCCGTTCCCGACGGAGATACCGGCACTAATATGTCTATGGCTATCGGCAACACACTTTCGGAACTAAAGATAATGCACGACGACGTTACCGTATCAGAAGTAGCATCATCTGCCGCTTCGGCGCTGCTGAGGGGCGCAAGAGGAAACTCGGGCGTTATACTTTCGCTTATATTCCGCGGCTTTGCAAAAGGTCTTGCAGACAAGAAAGAAGCAAACTGCGACGACATAACGCTGGCGCTGGGTCTGGGAGTTGAAAATGCCTATAAAGCGGTAATGAACCCTACAGAGGGCACAATTCTGACAGTTGCAAGAATGGGCTATGAAAAGGCAAAGTCGCTAAGCGGCATTGTTACAGATGAAGTACAGCTGTGGGAAGAGATATGCAAGGAATGTAAAACAGCGCTCGATAACACGCCCAACCAGCTGGCTGCCCTTAAAAAAGCAGGTGTAGTTGATGCAGGCGGTCAGGGACTGCTGATAATATTCGAGGCTATGCTGCAAGTATTCAAGGGCGGTGAGATAGTTCAGCCGCTTTCGCAGGATACCAAAAAAGCCGTTACCGTTGAAACTTTTGCTTCTACGGTGGGCGACTTTGACGAGGTGATAAACTTCACATACTGCACTGAAATGCTCATCACCAAAGACGAGGGCTGCGACGACACCAGCAAACTGAGGGCGTATCTTGAAACGATAGGCGACTGCGTTGTTGTGGTAGACGACGACGAGATAATAAAAGTGCACGTTCACACCAACGACCCCGGCAAGGCTATACAAAAGGGTCTTGAATTTGGCAGCATAAACCTGCCGAAGATAGAGAACATGAAAATGCAGCACAAACAGCGCAAGCAGGACGCCAAGCAGGAGTTCGTTCCCGCAAACCCCGAAAATGACTATGGTTTTGTATCGGTGGCGGCAGGCGCAGGAATAGAGAGTATGTTCCGCGACATTGGCGTTGACTGCATTGTAAGCGGCGGACAGACCATGAACCCCTCTACCGACGACATTTACGCTGCTATATGCTCCACGCCGGCAAAGACTGTGTTCGTTATGCCGAACAACAAGAACATCATTATGGCGGCAGAGCAGGCTGCAAAGCTGGTAAGCGACAGAAAAGTGTGCGTTTTGCAGACGAGGACAATTCCGCAGGGGCTTTCGGCAATGCTGGCGTTTGACCCCGGCGCGGACTTTGTTGCCAACCGCAACGCTATGACAGAGGCTCTCAACAACGTTGCAACGGGTCAGCTCACTTTTGCGGCAAGGGATTCGGAATTTGATGGGCACGCCATAAAGAAAGGCGAGATACTCGCTATTGAAAACGGCAAGCTGGCGTTTACTGACAAAGACCTTGCAAAGGCAAGCTACAGGCTCACAAAGCGAATGGTAAAGGGCGACAGCTCGTTCATCACCGTTATTTACGGCGCGGACGTGAACGAGGATATGGCTCAGGCGCTCGCTTCGCAGCTGCAAGGCAAGTACCCCGACATTGAGGTAAACGTGGTAAGCGGCGGTCAGCCTGTGTATTATTACATTATTTCGGTAGAATAACATATACACCCTCGGGCCGTGCTCAATGTCCTCAAGGGAGAAATAACACAGCAAATCGAATAGGAGGAAAAACCGCTGACAAATTTAATGCCGGCGGTTTATTTTTATATGTAATTTTTGATCGTCGTGAGATACTATTCACCGAAAACTTCTTTATAAAGTCTGACAATATCTTCTTTAGAAACAGATCTTATCGTGTTTGCAGGGCTGCCGCTTTTTAAAGCATCATCAGCCATTGTCCCGACAAGTCCCATGTACTTTTCTTTCGGTATACCATACTCTGAAAGCGTTGGGATCTCGCATACCGAACACAAGTTTCTTATAGCTGCAAGAAGTTTTTTTGCGGCGGTCTCGTCCGATTCGCAGCGCTCTGCCGCGCCTATTTCTCTTGCTATCTCAGCAAATTTCGGATAAGCCCCTTCCAGCGCAAAACCTATACATTTTTCAAGAAGCATTGC
>CANRPG010000037.1 GCA_947632425.1 uncultured Clostridia bacterium
CCATTTTAAGCGCATTTATTACCGCCTGCGCCTTGTTTATGCACTCCTGAAATTCCTTTTCTGGAACGCTGTCTGCAACTATTCCTGCGCCGCTGCGAACAAACACCTTGCCGTTTTTCTTGTATGCTATGCGTATGGCAATGCAGGTATCCATGTTTCCCGTAAAGTCAATGTAGCCTATTGCGCCGCCATAGATGCCACGCTTGTTTTTTTCAAGCTCTGCAATAAGCTGGCAGGCTCTTATTTTTGGCGCGCCCGAAAGAGTACCGGCAGGCAATACCGCGCTTACAGCATCTAAAGCATCAAACTCATCGCGAATAACGCCGCGCACGGTAGAGCCTATATGCATAACGTGCGAATATCGCTCTATTGAATGAAGCTTTTCAACTTCTACACTGCCGAAGCGACTTATCTTGCCAAGGTCGTTTCTGCCAAGGTCTACCAGCATATTATGCTCGGCAAGTTCTTTTTCATCTGCAAGAAGTTCTTTTTCCAAAGCTTTGTCCTCTTTTTCGGTCTTGCCGCGCGGTCTTGTTCCTGCAAGAGGAAACGTATGCAGCACGCCGTTTTCAAGCTTTACGAGCGTTTCGGGTGATGCCCCTGCAACTTCAACGTCAGTTCCCGAAAAATAGAACATATACGGCGAGGGGTTTATTGTGCGAAGTATTCTGTAGGTATTCAGCAAACTTCCTTCAAACTCTGCGCTCAACCTGTTTGAAAGCACTATCTGAAAAATATCGCCCTCACGGATATAATTCTTGGCTCTCTCTACCATATCACAATATGTCTGTTTATCAAACAGCGGTGTGACCTCTGAAAGCAGTTTGCCGCTCGGCTCGTTTTTCTTCTCGCCGTTTACGAGCAGATCTCTCAGCTGGTTCAGCTCCATGACGGCTTTGTTGTAGTTGGTCTCGGGGTCGTCAAGCTGCATATTCACTATTAAAATTATCTTCTGCCTGAAATTATCAAACGCTATTACCTTATCAAAAAGCATAAGGTCAACATCTTTGAAATGCTCGCTGTCGGGCACATCGCAGCGGACAGAAGGCTCACTGTAGCCCAGAAAATCATAGGAAAAATACCCTACAAAGCCGCCTGTGAACGACGGCAGATATTCAAACTTAGGGCTTTTGTAATCTGCAAGAATCTGTCTTAAAAATGATGACGGGTCGTCTGTCTTGAAAGAAAGAGAGCCTGCTTTCATTTCGCCGTTTGCGCAAGAAACTGCCATTTTAGGGTCAAACCCCAGAAAGGTATATCTGCCCCACTTTTCTTTGTCCGCCACCGATTCGAGCATATAACAGTGCGTTGAGATATTTTTCAGTATTTTCAGAGCCTCGATAGGCGTGCAGATATCCGAAAGTATCTCACAGCTGAGCGGCAGAACGTTATATTTGCCCTGCGCGGCTATTTCTTTGACCTCTTGAAGAGAAGGTAAAATTTTCATCGTCATTCCCCCATAAATGTATTTTGCAAAACAAAAAGTCCCCGACAGAAATTTTCTGTCAAGGACGAATAATTTATATCCGTGGTGCCACCTTGATTCGCGAAAGATCGCGCACTTTGCAGGATACTATCATACCCCCGACAACTAACGTATGTCACACGTCGCAGAATACTGGGCATATTTCTATGCTGTTGACTGCGCCCTCAGCGGTCCATTTGACGAACTGTTTCATACCCGATTTTCACCTGCGCGGGCTCTCTGTAAAGTCATATTTCGCCGTTATCTCCGCTTCAACGGTTTAACTAAGTTTCATGAACGTATATAGTATAACACACAAAAAGCTTGTTGTCAATAGATGTTTATTATTTGTTTACACTTTGTTCATTGTTCTGCAATTTATTCAATGCTGCCGAGCAAATGCATTTTACACTTTTACATATAAGCGTTACACATACGACCATAACTGCACCAAAAAGGTGCTGAAACACGTTTATCACCTGCTTTCCGGATATTTACGGCTTATGCCGCTGCAATATAATATTCAAGCGAAAGCAAATGCGCTAGCTAATTTTTCTTTACTTTTGAAAATACCGAATACAGATACTCAGCCTGTGATTTTACGGTGTTTTTCTCGTAAAGCACTGTATTGCAGCAATACCTGAATTCTTCTATAAGGTCGTCATTTTCAAAGTACGGACTAAGCACCGAAAGCTCGTCAAACTCATTCATTTTTTCATAAGCTTCATACTGTATGCCGCTTAGCATATCATTATCTGAAAGATACTGTCTGCCTGCCTTGCTTAGCGGTATACCCTTCTCCACGCCCTGAAGCTGCGCTATTTCCTCAGAATTCAGAAGATAGTCCAGCAGCATAGCCGCCTCCTGAGGGTGCGCGGTATTCCGGCTCATGGCGTACATAGTAGCAGGCTTTGCATACCAGCCGTCGCCGCACTGTGCGCTGTCTGTCACGGGGTAATCTGCAACTACATACTCATAGCCGTTTTGCGCGGCTTTGCCAAAGTATGAAGAACCATCACTGAGCCATGCAAGCGTGCCTGCATATTTACCGCTGTTTATCTCGTTGCGGTCAAAATATTCTACCTGCGGCATGACCTTTTCATTTATCAGTCTGCAATAAAATTCAAGCATTATTTCAAAGTCTTGTGCGGTGAAATTGACCGTGCCGTCCTGTTCCATAAACTTTTTGCCGCAAACCTGTTCTGCATATGCGGTGACAAAAAAGAACATAGGCTTTGCCGCCATTGCTATCGGGTAAACTTCGCCATTCATAGCATTTGCAGCTTCAAACAGATCGTCCCACGTTTTGGGAATATCCAAGCCGTACTGCTGATACAAAGTTTTATTTATATATACCGTCTGGGTATTCATTGCTATAGGTATGGCATTCAGCTTGCCTTTTTTCATGCCATAGCTTAGCTCATACTCGCTGAAATTTGTAAGGTCGATAATGTCGCTCAGCTGATTGAGATCATAATAACCGTCACCGTCGGGCGAATACTGCTCTATCCACGCATAGTTTATAAGCATGACATCGGATTCGGTGCCCGAACGCATCAGAACATCGCTTCTTGTCTGATAGCCCGACCATTCGGTATAGCGGCATTTTACAGATATTTCGGGGTGCATATCTTCAAAGCGATCTACTGCCTCCAGCATATATTCATGTCTTGCATCGTTGCCCCACCATGAAAGCGTAATTTCAACTGGTGTGGTGAATGTAGTTACGGGAGCTGGGTTTGCCGCGCACGAAGAAAACATCAGTGCGACCGCCATAGCAAGCAGCATGATAACAGACTTTTTATGTTTCATTTTTGCTGCCCTCGCTTTCTTCGCCGAACAATCTAAACGAGTTTTTGCCGTTTCTCTTGGAAATATACAACGCGCTGTCGGCACGGGTGTAAAGCTCTTGAAAATCTCCTGCGTTTTCGGGGAACAAAGATGCTCCTGCGCTGACAGAAACATTATAGCTCTTATCGCCCGAAGTGTAGGTACTGCGCAGAGCCTCACAAAGTCTGGCACATCGCGTTCTTACATACTCTTTATCATCAGCAAGGCGTTTGGGCAGCTCAAAGAACGCGCTGAATTCATCGCCGCCCAGCCTGCCGAGATACGCCGATGCCTTAAACTGCTTTCTCATAACGTTGCCGACCTCTGCAAGAACCTTATCGCCTGCGGCATGACCGAAGTTATCGTTGAGCCCTTTGAAGTTGTCAATGTCAAAAAGTATCATGCAGTATTTATCGCTGGTATGGGCATTTTGCAGCGTATCGGAAACTATTTCTTCATACGACTTTTTATTCAGCAGCTGTGTGAGCTGATCCATCGTAGCCTTCTTTGCAAGCAATTCTACCATATCGCTTACAGGGTTTGAAATTTTGTTAGATACAAGTATATTTATCAGAAATGCAACTACTGACAGCGCGGCTGCCACAAGAATGATATAAAACTGCACTTCGTTCTTTTCTTTAAGTATTATTTCGGTAGGCACGGAGCAGATTACTTTCCAGTCATCGCCGCAGAGGTTGACTGTAATAAGATAATCATCGTCCATTATCGTTGCGGCATTCTGACCCTGTATGCGGTCGGAAATATCACTTTCCAGCAGTTTGCCTGTTTCATTGTCAAGAGAAGAATAAATTATATTGTTGTTGCTGTCAACAAGGCGCACTGAAATATCCTCAATACCGCCGGGGTGTTTGAATACGTCCTCCAGCTCGGAGGTATAGAAAGATGTTACCAGAATAGCGTTGTCATTTACTCTTTTCACGTAGTATATACGCTTGAAATTATTGTTGTAGCCTGCCGACCATCCGTCGTTCGTTCCTGCACGGTTTATCATCGCAGAAAAATCGGTGTATATCCTGCTGCCGAAAAGCTCGTTTGTGCCGTTAGATATTTTGCCTACAGTATGATTGTTGCTGTACACCATGCAGAAGTCAACAAAGTTTTCCATTATGCACAGGCTGTAGAGCTCATCAGAAATATCATCTTCGGTGCTTATAGCATCATAGCTGTCGTCGGGATCGTCGGAAGCGCTGTACTCATAGACCTCTTTAGATGAGAAAACCAGCGTACCTATAGATTCCAGCCTGTCAAGATAGCTGTCCATGTTCATCTTCATCTGAACGTTAAGAGCGGAAGTCATACTGCTGACCTTTGATTTAAGTATCTCGTCAGTTCTGTTGAAAACCAGCGTTGCGATAAGTATTATAACTGCCACTACTACAGCCGTATAGCCGAATGTCATGGCATATTTAAATCCGCGAAGTCTGCTGCCCTGTCTTTTCGTAACAAACGCCTCCTTTCATCATACTATTTTATATTATACCACTAACTGTTCCCGATGTCAACATTTAAGCGATTTTTCGCTCTTTTCTGTTAAACAACTTAGCAAAAATAAAGTTATAAAGCTTTATAATGTTGCCTACAGCCACCGCCGCAATAATGCTGCCCTCTCTAACGCCGCTGAGTTTTCCTATAAATATAAGGCATATCGCGGCTGAAACAGCTATGTACAGAATATCGAAGAATATCTTTACATTTTCATACTTTTTGCCTGTAACGCGGCTTATGGCGCGGTTCATAGCCTCGCCCGGGAGCATAGCCACACCACCTTTGAATTGCATCCATATGCCGAAACCGAGCACAAAGCAGCCTACAGTCATAAACAAAAACTGCATCACATAGCCGCTTACGTTTATGCCACTTAGCAAAAAGCATGAAAAATCGGTGAGATAACCATAGACAAACGCAAGAATGGTCTGTATGATTATCTCTATAGGACTACAGTTTTTACGCAGCAATGCCACTTGCACGGCTATCTGTATAACGCTCCATACATTGAGCCAGCCGCCGAAAGTAAGCAGCTTACTGACAAGCGAAACCGAATACGGCACAGAAGCAACGGGCGATGTGCCAAGCCCTGCTTTTGTTGAGAACGCCACGCCGAGCGATGCTATAAACAGTCCTATCAAAAATAAAACATATCTAAAAATAATGCCGCGGTACTTTAACATTTAATTACCTCTGAACAAAATTACAAGCGCATGACGATAAAGCCACACGCTTGCAAATATAATTTTTATGCTTACTTGTTTATGAGAGAAGCTACCTCGTCTGCAAGGTTATCTTCTTTCTTCTCAACGCCCTCGCCTCTTGCAAAACGAACATATTCTGCAATTGCGATATTGCCGCCAAGCTCCTTAGCGGAATTAGCAACATACTTGCCAACGGTTTCCTTGTTTTCAGCCTTTACATAGGTCTGGTCAACAAGGCAGTTTTCCTCATAGAACTTATTGAGCTTGCCGTTTGCGATGTTATCGAGCACCTGCTGAGGCTTATTTGCCATTTTGGGGTCTTCAGCCATCTGAGCGAGAGTTATCTTCTTTTCCTCAGCCAGAACATCGGCAGGGACAGAGTTTCTGTCAAGATATGCAGGGCTCATAGCTGCGATCTGGAGAGCGCAGTTTTTACCTACCTCGTAAACCTTATCAGCAGGCAGGTCGGTATCAAGCTTTACAAGTACGCCTATGCTTCCGCCGCCGTGAACATAAGGAACGAGCACGCCTTCAAGTCTCTTGAAACGGCGAATGAGCATATTTTCACGGATCTTTATGAATATATCCTGAAGCGCTTCTTCAACGGTCTTGTCGCCGCCGCTGATAGTGCACTTTTTAAGAGCCTCAACATCGGCAGGATCTTTTTCTATAACTGTTTTTGCAACGGCAGCAACGAAAGCCTTGAACTCATCGTTGTTAGCTGCAAAGTCGGTCTCAACGTTTACTTCAACAACAGCGCCTACGCTGCCTTCAACAACAGAAGTAACGATGCCTTCTGCCGCAACTCTGCCGGCTTTCTTAGCCTGAGTAGCAAGACCCTTTTCACGAAGTATAACAATAGCTTTATCCATATCTCCGTCAGATTCAACGAGAGCCTTCTTGCAGTCCATCATACCTACGCCTGTTGCGGTCATAAGCTCTTTGATCTCTTTAACACTTACATTTCCCATAATTTCTTACCTCACTTTTAATATTATGCATTTTAGTCTTACACAAAATATGGCGCAAAACCATAGGTCACACGCCATATCTGAAAGTTAACTTCAATTACTCGGCAGCATCTTCTGCGGCTTCGTCCTCTGCCTCAGCAGCTGCTACCTGCTCGCCCTGTCTGCCCTCGATGATAGCATCAGCCATGCAGCCTGCAATAAGCTTAACTGCTCTGATAGCGTCAT
The DNA here is from genome assembly GCA_947632425.1 of uncultured Clostridia bacterium. Taxonomy (GTDB): domain Bacteria; phylum Bacillota; class Clostridia; order Oscillospirales; family Ruminococcaceae; genus UBA7477. Next base: position 6,702 of record CANRPG010000037.1, read on the forward strand.
CATTTCCGGGGATAACGTAATCAACGTCATCGGGGTCGCAGTTGGTATCTACTATAGCAACTACAGGTATACCGAGCTTCTTTGCCTCCGATACGGCTATCTTTTCCTTGCGCGGGTCAACTATAAACAGCGCACCGGGCAGCTTGCCCATGTTCTTTATACCGCCAAGGTATTTTTCCAGCTTGTATATCTCAAGATTGAGCTTTGTAACTTCCTTCTTGGGAAGAAGTTCAAAAGTGCCGTCGCTTTCCATGGTGTGGAGCTGCTCGAGTCTCTTGATCCTTCTCTGGATAGTCTTATAGTTGGTCATCATACCGCCGAGCCATCTTGCGTTTACATAGTGCGCATTGGCTCTCTCTGCCTCTTCCTTGATAGAATCGGCTGCCTGCTTTTTGGTACCTACAAACAAGATCTCCTCGCCGTCAGCGGAAAGGTCGCGTATGAACATATACGCCTCTTCCAGCTTCTTAACGGTCTTCTGAAGGTCGATGATGTAGATGCCGTTTCTCTCCGTAAAAATGTACGGAGCCATTTTCGGGTTCCATCTTCTGGTCTGGTGTCCGAAATGAACGCCTGCTTCCAGAAGCTGTTTCATTGATACTACTGCCATTTGATTTTCCTCCTGTTGGTTTATCAGATCATTGATCTCCTCCATTCGGCTTGACTGCGAATAACACCGCCTGCGCGGAGAACCGTTCGCAAAGCGCGAATGTGCGAAATACATTTAATATTATATCATAAACTTCCGATTTAAGCAAGAGGTTTCTAACTAGTATTTTAACAAATTTTCCACCGAAAAGCTCCTCGATTTTGTAAATATTGAACTATCAGACGTGTTTACAAGGATAGTATCTTCGCCTATAAGCTGGATATTCTCGCATTTTATGATAATATCATCATCTCTGCCCAGCATACCCAAAGCTCTCGGTCTGCCGTAAATTATCAGCGAAAGCACCGATTTATCTGCTGTGTTTATCTCAATATCATCGATATATCCAAGTTTAAGCCCTGTCTGCACGCTTACGACTTCCTTGTTTCTCAAATCACTGAAATTACATATCATAAATATCACCGCCAAATACAATTTGTAATACTTATGATTTTCTCAACTTGTACTATTCGCAAACGGCAAAAAGATTTGTTTCCCACGCAGGATAATACGGAAAATGGCGCACATACAGCTTGTATTCCGGGCACATCTGCGCCACCGCCAGCGGCAGAGAAAATATATCTTCCGCACGGTGGTAAAGCGCAACACAAAGCTTCGGCGACCACTTTTTTATAGTTTCTTTTGTACCCTCCAAAGCCTGTGCCTCAGCACCCTCAACATCATACTTTATATAGGTTGCCTGTCCGCCCTGCAAAATACTGTCTACCGAAAGAGCCGCCGTTTTAACACCTTTTGAAGAAATCTTGCCCTGTCTGCCGCCTGCCGCATTGAAATATAGCGTTTCTTTCCTGAGCCACGCCGCGGCGTTGTAAAGCTTGTTATTCTTCATATTTTCGGCATATTCCGAAAGCTTGCGAAAGTTGCGCTTATCGGGCTCTAAGGCATAAATCTTTTCATATCTGCCGCCTGTATATGAAAGAAGCTCTCGTATCGTATCACCGTTATACGCTCCCAAATCGACATATATTTCGTTTTCACGCGGTCGCAAAATGTTATTATATGCCTCTTCGGGCGGTGTGCAGCACTCGCGCAGAAATGATATATCGCCTGTAATTTTGTATTTCAGTACATCAACATACACCTGCTTTGACTTGTCATCGGCAAGCAGAGAGTACACCTTTTCTATACTTTCAATATTTCCTGCAAGCGTTTTCTTTGTAAATGCGCCAACGCCCACAACATCGGTATCGGGAACTATGACAATATTTCGCCCAGCTATACTGTCGATCTGCTTTATAAGGCTTTCATAGCCTGCCGCGAACGCCAGAGCTATAATAAAGTTTCCGCAGCCGAGCGCATCTTCTACTTCCGAGAGCTTATGCACCAGATGCCCCTCAAAGCTGTGACCGCGTACAAATTCATCGCTTGCAAAAATGCCCGCCACGGGTATACCGTACTTTTTAAACTCGCGCATAAGTTTCAGGCAGCCGTCGCCCATACCGTATATAAACACAGGAAGCTTAGTATTCTGCATTCTCTCCCAGCTTGATGTAAGCTCTAATATTTCCGATATTTCAGACATTTAAAAGTACCTCGTCAAGTTTCTTAGCCATTTCAAGGGCATCTTTGGTGTAGTAGTCTGCGCCGATCCTTTCAGCAGTTTCGGCATTGAGCACCGCACCACCAACAAAGATATTGACTTTGCAGCCTGCCGCCCTCACGGCTTTTATCGTTTCTTCCATGCTCGGCACGGTAGTTGTCATAAGCGCTGAAAGCCCCAGTGCAAATGGTTTGTGCTGCTGAACGGCTTTTACAACATCTTCTATCTCAACGTCTTTGCCAAGGTCTACCACCTGCCAGCCGTATGACTCTATAACGACTTTGACAATATTCTTGCCTATGTCGTGAACATCACCTTTGACGGTAGCAAGCACCACTTTGCCTTTTGCCTCGCTGTCTTTCGGAAGATATTCCGTCACTACCGCAAACGCCGCTTTGGCTGCCTCGGCAGAAGAAATAAGCTGCGGCAAAAACAGTTTTCCGCTCTCATAAAGGCTGCCGACGTCGTCTAAAGCCTTGATAAGCACATCGTTCACAACGGTCATCGGGGCTTTGGTCTGAAGCTCCTCTTTAGTAAGCTGCGCAGCGTGCGTTTTAAGCCCCTGTTTTATGCAGTCATATAATGTCGCTGCGGCAGTTTCTGTCTTTGTCTTAACGGCAGTCTGAACGGCTGCGGCCGGCGAAAAGTCTTTATAAAGCTCGATATAACGCTGCGAATTTACATCTATACCCGAAAGCAGCTCATAAGCGCGTGCAGTGCCCATCATTTCGCTGTCCAAGGGGTTGAGTATGGGCATATTAAGTCCACGCTCAAACGCCATTGCAAGAAACGTTCTGTTTAAAAGCTGTCTGTATGGCAGACCGAACGAAACATTTGAAACGCCAAGAGCCGTTTTAACGCCGAGTTTGCGCACCATTTCAAGCGCACGCAGTGTTTCTTTAACAAGCTGCTGCTCTGCTGAGGCGGTAACAACCAGGGTATCTATCATTATCCTGCTGCGGTGTATTCCGTATTCTTCAGCGGTAGCTATAATTCTTTTTGCAATCTCGCAGCGTTCCTCAGCGGTCTTTGGCACACCGTGACTGTCCATAGCAAGCCCGAGCACCACCGCGCCGTATTTTTTCGCAATCGGGAAGATCCTGTCCATTACCTCGCGCTCGCCATTAACGCTGTTTATCAGCGGTATGCCGTTATAAACACGCACTGCGTTTTCAATGGCTGCGGGATCGGAAGAATCTATTTGCAGCGGCAGGTCGCAATACTCCTGTATTTTTCTGATGATATCGGGCAAAAGCTTTTTTTCATCTATCTGCGGCAGACCTGCGTTTACATCGAGAATATCAGCGCCGCAGTCCTGCTGTTTTATTGCCTCGTCTACAAGGTGATCGAGGTCGCGGTTCATCAGCGCTTTTTTAAGAGCCTTTTTGCCTGTAGGGTTGAGCCTTTCTCCGCATATTTTAACGCCGTCTATCTCACAGCTTATGTTTGCTGAGTTTACTATGGTTTTTGGCGTGTACTCGCGCTTGACTACATCTCTACCCGAAAATCTTGAAATGCGCTCTATAAACTCCGGTGTAGTGCCGCAGCAGCCGCCGATGACTGCAACGCCCATATCGACCATTTTTTCTATATATTCTTCAAACTCATCGCAGGAAAGTTTGTAGACCGTTTTGCCGTTTTCAAGCAGCGGCAGTCCCCTGTTTGGCTGAACGATTATCGGCAGGTCGGTTGAGGCAAGCAGCCGCTCAACTATCGGCATAAGCTCTTTAGGACCCAAAGAGCAGTTCACGCCAAGCGCGTCAACACCAAGCCCGGTAAGCGTATTTGCCACTATCTCAGGTGTAGAGCCTGTCAGCGTTCTTTCCGTGCTGTCAAATGTCATAGTCGCAAATATCGGCAGGCTCGAGTTTTCTTTAAGGGCAAGTATGCACGCCTTTGCCTCGTAAAGATCGGAAAAAGTTTCTACAATATAGCCGTCTGCAATATCGCGTGAAATTTCTGCTACCTGCTTGAAAGCATCATACGCCTTTTCAAAAGAAAGCTCGCCCATCGGCTGCATCATAGCACCGGTGGGACCTACATCGAAAAACACAGCGTTGCCCGAAGCCCTCGCGTTTTCTACCGCCTTTATTGCTATCTCGCGCAGAGAATATTTGCCGTGATACTTTATAGGATTTAGCCCGAAAGTATTCGTCGTTGCAACGTCTGCGCATGAATATGAACGATGGATCGACCGTATCTTATCAGCGGCGGTTATATTCAGTTCCTCGGGTATGCCTCCCGACAGCCCCAGCCGCTCCAGTTCGCTGCCGAAACCTCCGTCAAAAACTATTACTTTACCTGCGTTTGCTCGTAACATTTTGTGCCTCCGTTCAAAAATTTGCAGTTTTTGAGCATTATGCAGCCTTTGCAGCTTTTCCTGCTCTTTTTGCCTATAGCTATTATGCCTGCCATTGACTTTGCAGGCAGCATGAAGTTGCTTTTATTAAGAGTGATGCCTATCTTTTCGGGGTGTATAAGTTCAAAAATATATTTCAGATCTTCGACCGTACTGCCGCCATAGCCGGGGCAAAAGCGAAAACTCAGATCATCACCGAGCGTTTTTTCATACCCGTCAGACAGATATTCAAGATACGCGCTGGCAGTGGCATCAATAACAACGGCTTTTGACATATCTGTTCTGAATAGTCGCTCTATCAGTTTGTCAGTCTGTATGCCTAAGGTCATAGCGCAAAGTATAACACCGCCTGCGCCCTGCAAAAAGTCTATATAAGGCTCTTTTCGCAGGAAATCGGGCGTTTTACCATAGCTGTTGTATATATAATTGAACTGCGCTGTTTTTTCAAGCTGCGATATACACTGCGTGATAAGCACATCTGTCTGCTCGTTTGCCTCAACGCCGTAAAAGCCGAGATACTTGTATATCTGCGGCTTTATTTTTTCTATGTCAGAATAATTCATTGAATACGTTTTTCAGCCTTTCACAAATTTCTATTGCCGTATCGGCTTTGTTCATGATGTACAGATGTATGCCCGGCGCACCTTTCGCTATAAGGTCAATTATCTGATAAACTGCGTAATTCAATCCTATCTCCCTCATAACATTAGGGTGATCGGAGTAGGTCTCTATCATGTTCCTGAAATCAAGAGGAATGGTAGAACCGCACATTGATTTTATTCTTGCTATGTTTTTTGCGCTTATCAGCGGCATAATGCCCGGTATTATAGGCACGGTAACGCCCATTTTGCCTGCCTCGTGAACAAGCCTGTAATAATACGAATTATCGTAAAATATCTGCGTTATCAAAAACTTTGCGCCAAGCTCCTGCTTTTTCTTTAAGTTCACTATATCGTCTTTAAGAGTGTTACATTCAATATGCCCTTCGGGGTAGCACGCCGCGCCCATACAGAATCTATTACCTATATACTTCATAAGATCAGTAGCGTGAGGAAAATATTTGCAGTAATCGCCAACGTGGTCTTGCGGTCTGTCGCCGCGAAGTGCAAGAATATTTTCAACGCCTAAAGCTTTCAGCCGCTGTGTGAGTTTGTCAATATCCTTGGGGCTGCTGGGGCCTCCCGTTATATGAGCAAGCGGTTCTATGCCGATATCTTTTATACAGCCCGAAATTTCAGCGGCTATGCCTGCGTTAGTTCCGCCTGCGCCGTAAGTTACGCTGATAAAATCAGGTTTCAGCTCTTTCAGGCGTTTTATAGTATTTAAAAGCTCGTCCTTTTCTTCAGCGCTCTTTTTGGGCGGAAACACTTCAAAAGAAAGTGTACG
>CANRPG010000038.1 GCA_947632425.1 uncultured Clostridia bacterium
AAAAAAACAGAAAGAGTACGCAAAAGTCAGGAAACAAAGAAAAGTGAGTGAATGTACATATGAGCGAAGATGTTGTAAACGGTGTAGCGCTGGCAGAATCTCCTGCAATATCAGAAAGCGAGATCAGACAAGAGGCTTCGGCAAACTATGTTTTAAAAAAGAAACCCGTCTATGAATTTACTAAACGCTTTTTTGATGTTGTACTTTCTGCGCTTGCCAGCATTGTTCTTTTGATACCCATACTGCTCGTTGCTGCTATTATAACGCTCAAAGACCCGGGAAATCCATTTTACTTACATACCCGTGTCGGCAAAGACCGTAAGCCTATAAAAATACTTAAGCTGAGATCAATGCGCAAGGGTGCGGACAAGCTGGAAAATATGCTCACACCGCAGCAGCTTGAGGAGTATAACAGAGAATACAAGATACAGGACGATCCGAGGCTTATAGGGTGGAAGAAAACAGGCGACGGCAGCAAATGTTTTGGCGCAAGGGTGCGGCAGCTTAGCCTTGACGAGATAATGCAGATACCATATAACATTTTAATAAAAAATGATCTGTCGCTTGTCGGCCCGCGACCGATAATGGAAGATGAGCTTATAGCGAACTACACGCCGGAGGAACAGAAAATACTGCTTTCTGTCAAGCCGGGACTTACAGGCTACTGGCAGGCATACGCGCGAAACAATGCTACATACGCAGACGGCAAACGCCAGCAAATGGAACTTTGGTATGTGCAGCACAGATCGCTTTGGCTGGATATTAAGATAATTTTTGCGACGGTTTTGGCGGTTATGAGGAAAAGCGGGGTGTGAAATTTTAACGATTAGTTATTTTGCATATTAAAATGAATTGGAGAATGCTAATGTGACGAAGATCGGTTTTGTTATCCTTACGTGGAATTCCGAAAATTGCATATACAATTGTCTGTCATCTGTCTTTTCTCTTGATAGTAGCAAACTGTGCGGAAAAATTATTGTCATTGATAATGGCTCTGCCGATCGGACTGTAGAACAAATCAGCAAAGTTATCGCTGATCACAATGGAAAAAGTGGATTTATCTGCGACGTTCATAAACTTGATCGAAATTGCGGAACGACAGTCAGCCGAAATATCGGCTTAAGAAGTTTGATAAATGATGATGTAGATTATATTTGCATTTTGGATTCTGACACTATAGTGAATACAGATTCGATCTTGACATTGACAGACACACTTGAGAATGATAATATGATTGGAATCATTGGACCACGCATGAAAGATAGACATTCAGTATACCAACATTCCGGGCGTAATCTTCCTACTCTGACTGAAAAGCTTTGCAAGGTTATGCCGGTAAACACACTTCGTAAGAAGGGTATCCAAATGGAGGTTTCTATTCCGGATCAGGGACACGGCTGCGTTCCGGTCGGATACTTGATGTCGGCCTGTTGGGTGATGCGGAAGGAGCTGTTGTTAGAAATCGGATTGCTTGACGAAAAAATCTTCTACGCTCCTGAGGATGTTGACTACTGCATCTGCTGTCAAAAAGCCGGCTACAGCGTTCAATATTGTTATGATGCGGAAATCATACATGAATGGCAGCGTCTTTCCAGAAAAAAGTTATTCAGCAAGCACAATTTTGAACACATAAAAGGCTTGGTTTATATGTTTTTTAAGCACAAGTATCTGTTCAATACCGAAAAGATAGAAAAAATATATAAAAAGAACAGGAAATCGGTGAAAAGATGAAAGTATATTTTGTTAATCCTCCGTTCAAAGCGGAATATGGAAAGTTTTCAAGAGAAAACAGAAGCCCGGCGGTTACCCGAAGCGGTACTCTTTATTATCCTTTATGGCTGATCTATGCTGCCGCAGTCTGTGAAAAGGACGGTTTTGACGTTAGATTTTTGGATGCTCCGGCAGCTCCGCTGAATGAAGAACAGGCAATGAAAATAATAGCAAAAGACGGTAAAAACACTAAGCTTTTTGTTGTAAGTACCAGTACTCCGTCAATATATAGCGATGTTTCTTTCGCGGAAAAGCTTAAGGAGCACTATAAGGATGCCTATGTTATGCTTGTGGGAACTCACCCGTCGGCGCTGCCTGTCGAAACGCTAAAGATCAGCGAAAAGATAGATTCCGTTGCGAGAAAAGAGTTTGACTATATCGTCAGAGATGTTGCAAGAGCTTTAAGAGACAACAAGGATCCTAACAAGGTAAACGGACTTACCTATCGTGAAAAAGGCGAGATAAAAGCAAATCCGGATATGAAATACATCACCGATCTCGATGAGATACCATTCGCGGCACAGTTTATAAAGGAGCACCTGAACCATAAAGATTATTTCTTCGCTGCATCAACCTACCCGGAAATTCAGATTTTTACAGGACGCGGATGCATGGCTCGGTGTAATTTTTGTGTTTATCCGCAGACGATGCATGGACATCAATATCGCTTGAGGAGTCCCAAAAATGTTGTTGATGAGTTTCAATATATAGCCGACAATTTTCCTGACGTAAAGGAAGTTGTTATCGAGGACGACACATTCACGGCAAAAAAAGACAGGGTAATAGAGATATGTAAGTTGCTTGTTAAAAAAGGTCTTAATAAGCGTCTTAAATGGCTTTGCAATGCACGAGTTAATCTCGACCTTGAAACAATGAAGGCGATGAAAGCAGCAGGCTGTCATCTCATTATACCCGGAATCGAGAGTGGTTCGCAGCAGATACTCAATAACATCAAAAAAGGAACTACCATTAAACAGATACAGAACTATATTGCAAATGCTAAGAAAGCAAAGCTGATGGTTCATGCCTGCTATATGGTAGGAAACAATGGTGAAACGCGGGAAACAATGGAAGAAACATTCCAACTTGCGCTTAAGCTGAACACCGATACGGCACAGTTCTATCCGTTGCTTCCTTTTCCCGGTACCGAGGCTTATTATTGGGCAAAGAACAACGGATATATAAATGGCGGCTATGATGATTATGTCAAGGAAGACGGAACGATCAACTGCGTATTAAAACTACCTGATCTGTCATCGGAGGAGCTTGTCAGGTTTTGCGACAATGCAAGGAAAAGGTATTACCTAAGACCCAGATATATACTTCATAGGATATGGATGGGCATAAAGAATCCGCAGGATCTGAAGAGAAGTCTTAAAGCGTTTGGCAGCATTAAGGGGTTCTTGTTTAAGAAAACAAAGTAAAGGAGCAGGTCATGTCTGAATACAAATGTTACAACTGGATAGTTTCCATGCGGGCATTTGCAGCGTCTGCAATAGTTTTGCTGCATGTAATTGCAGGATGGACGGCAGATGCCCTCGGGGGGGTATAACAGGCATAAGATGGATATTAGATTGTGTTGTTATACAGGTCATCGTAAGATGGGCTGTTCCATGTTTTGTAATGATAACAGGTTTTTTGCTGCTTGACCCACAAAAGGATATTGACCTTAAGAAAGCATTAAGATATGTGCTGAGAATGGCAGCTGTTTTGTTGACATTTGGTTTATCATATTGTCTTATGGAATCGGCTGTTGCTGACGGCTTCGGCAATATTCCCGAATTAGTTGTTAAATCTGCGAAAAATCTTATTGAAGGTCATAGCTGGGCGCATATGTGGTATGTGTATATGCTGATAGGCTTATATCTCCTGCTGCCCATGTTCAGAATCTTTACAAAATATGCAGACAAAAATACATATGTATTTATTCTTGCTGTAATGTTTTGCTTTACAGTGCTAAGACCAACAGCAAACGAGATGTTTCAAGTGGAACTTGAAGCATATATCCCGATCAGCACGGCATTTCCTTTTTATCTTTTGCTTGGACAGTATATTCGGCAGTACGGAATCAAAAAAGGATCATCTGTATTGTTAGTCATCTTTGGAACCGTGGGAACGGCAGTCGGACAGTTGCTTTCGCTTGGAAATCAGCCTGACAATTTGTGTGTGATGCTTTATTCGGCAGGAATCTTTTCTCTTGCTATGAATAGCAGCTTTCTCGAAAAAGCCGGAAAAAGTAAGTTTATTAAGCAAATCTCAAAATACTCTTTCGGAATATATCTGATACACCCGCTTTTCCTGAACATATTGAACAAGGTACTTGGCATTTTCCCCGATATACTCCCGACGGGTATTGGAGAATTGGCGTTTTTTATTGCATCATTCAGCGGAGCATTTGTTTTATCTTGGATACTTTGCAAGGTGCCGTTGGTAAGAGAAATTCTATAAAGGTTTTGAGTGAGAAATGAAAAGAATAGTGATTGATGGGCAGATATATGCCCAAAGGATAACCGGACAATATCGGTATGCAGATGAAATACTGATGGAAATGGATAAGCTAATTAAAAAGAATGAATTTGAAATTGTCGTTCCTTCTTATGTCAACATAGACGGTAAGTTTAAAAACTTTAAAGTGGTTAAACATGGAAGAATGAGAGGCTTACTTTGGACACAAACATCATTGCTTTGGTATCTTATAAAAAATCATGTCATCAGCTTTAACTTCTGCAATATTACTACGTTGCTCAAACCTGGAATAGCTGTGGTTTATGACATAGGTTATAAAGTATTAAGAGATCACTATCAAAATTTTTATGGAAAGATTTCAAGCTGCTGGCATAGGCTGAATTATTTTATATTAGCAAAACAAAAATTGCCTGTTATAACGATTAGTGAATTTTCAAAAAATCAGATTATAGAATACTATAAGATAAGTTCAGATCGTGTAATAATAGCAGGCTGTGGTTGGCAACATATTCTACGAGTCAAAGAAGACAACGAAATATTTTCTAAATATCCGGAATTAAAGAAAGGAAAATATTTCTTTGCGCTCGGTAGCCTTGAAGAAAGAAAGAATTTCAAATGGATAATAGATGTCGCAAAGAGAAACCCAAACGATTTTTTTGTTATAGCAGGTGGCTCTGTAAAAAACTCTAAGGAGTTCCTTGACTTTTCAGGCGATAATATTATATTTACCGGATATATTGCTGATGCTCAGATCAAGGCGCTGATGTCGAATTGTAAAGCATTCCTGTTTCCATCGATTTTTGAGGGATTCGGAATTCCGCCGCTTGAGGCGTTGTCGTTAGGAGTTAAAGTGCTGTCTTCTAATTCAAGCTGTATGCCTGAAATTTTGGAGGATTCCGTAGCGTATTTTTCACCAAACAATTATAACATAAATTTTGAAGATCTTCTTTCAAAAAATACTGCTATTCCTGGAAAGGTTCTTGATAAATATAGTTGGGAGAGTTCGGCTAAGATTATACTTGACGTTTTAAGAAAGCTTTAATCGAAAACTAAATATTAACAAGAAGGCTTTAATAGAAATGTCGAAGGAGAATTTTTTGTGGATAAACAACTAAAAGAAGTATCATCGTATAGGAATCAAACCATAGATATTTTAAAAGCCGCAGCGATTTTTCTTGTTGTAGTCGGTCATGTAATGGTTTCTTTATACCCTGACAATTATAATGAGAAATTGATATTTAAAATATGCTATTCGTTTCATATGCCGCTCTTTATTTTCATCGGGGGGGTACTAACAGCATTTAAATCAAATGAAAAACTTTTGCAGGTAAAATGGATTTTTAATTGCTTTAAAAGGCTAATTATTCCGTATATTATCTGGACAATAATTTATTGTTTGCTTAATCAACGGCATGACTTTATTAATGCGTTATTTTTAGATCCGATATTGTGGTATTTAATCAACCTTTTTATATGCCATTTAATACTGTTCATTTCTGAGCATACTCGCAAATTTAAGGTCGTAACAGCGGTTGTAATATATATCTTATTCTTTATATTGTATGGTGTATTTAGAGATAATAATTTAGTTATTAAAAACGTTGCTATGTTTTTCCCGTTTTATATTTTCGGCCATATATTATTCCGTATAAAAGAAAAAACTTGGGTTAAACAATTAAAAAAGTATTTGTGGATAGGGGCACTGTTATATCCAATATCAATGATATTTTACACTTACAAGCAGTATGACATGGTTATAGCTAAAATTCAAGGCATATTGGGCATTACATCATTTGGAGGTTTAATTCATATTGCGGCGTTATTCTATAATCACTTTGTAGTCGCAACGTTGGGAATAATGTTTATATGGTTTCTAACAGAGTTCCTATTGAATTTTAAAGTGCTGAAAAATTCTCTTGCGGCAGCAGCGCATTTAGGTAAATATACAATGTTTATATATGTTCTTGAAAGCTTGACGTCGTATATTGTATCCGGTGATTTTATGAACAATATATTTTTAAGTGGAATAGTTTTAATTCTTGTCAGAATGATATTTCCGCTTCTGATAGCATATGTTTTTTCATTTGTACCAAAATTAAGGCTTATTCTTTTTGGACAATAAAGTAAGGTGATCAATTCTGAATATTATCCTTCTGTCAGGGGGCAGCGGAAAGAGACTTTGGCCGCTGTCAAATGACATACGCAGCAAGCAGTTTATAAAACTTTTCAAAAACGGCGATGCGTATGAGTCAATGGTGCAGCGAGTATACAGACAGATAACGACTGTTGATCCGAATGCGAATGTTACTATAGCTACGAGCAGATCGCAGGTAAGCGCAATAAAAAATCAACTGGGTGACAACGTTTCAGTATGCGTAGAGCCATGCAGGCGTGATACTTTTCCTGCTATAGTTCTTGCAGCTGCGTTTTTGTGTGATGTAAAAAAAGTTCCTTCAGGTGAACCCGTTGCAGTCTGCCCTGTAGACCCGTATGTGAATGATACTTATTACGAGGCAGTAGCACAGCTTGCAGATCTCGCCGCAAAGGGAAACGCAAATATCACTTTGATGGGTATCGAACCTACATATCCTTCTGAAAAGTATGGATATATAATTCCTGAATCATCACAAAAGGTAAGCAAGGTTCTTGAATTTAAGGAAAAGCCCGATACAGAAAAGGCAAAAGAGTATATAAAACGCGGTGCGCTATGGAATGCCGGAGTTTTTGCTTTCAAGCCGGGATACCTTATTGAAAAAGCACATGAATATATTGATTTTGAAAACTACGACGACCTGTATAAAAAATATGAAGAGCTTTCTAAAATAAGCTTCGATTATGCTGTTGTAGAAAAAGAGCCGTTGATTCAAGTGCTTCGCTATGCAGGCGAGTGGAAAGACATAGGTACTTGGAATATGCTCGCCGAGGTAATGACAGAGCCTGTAAAAGGCAACGCGCTGCTGGATGAAACTTGTGATAACACGCAGGTAATAAACGAACTTGACATACCTGTCCTCGGAATGGGGCTTAAAGATATTGTAATAGCGGTCTCGGGCGACGGAATATTCGTTGCAGATAAAGAACGCAGCGGCTTTATGAAACCGTATGTTGAAAAGATAAGTACCGAAATAAAGTTTGCAGAAAAAAGCTGGGGCACTTACACAGTTATAGATGCCCGACCCGGTGCAATGACAGTCAGGATAGCGCTTACAGCAGGAAGCAAAATGACATATCACTGCCATGAAATGCGCGATGAGTGCTGGAATATTATTGACGGCAGCGGTGAAGTGATACTTAACGGAGAAAAGCTCCGTGTGGAAAAAGGCAGCGTTGTTTCTATCCCGAAAGGCACAAAGCATACCCTGCTTGCTAAGACCGATATGACAGTCATAGAAGTGCAGACGGGTGATGAGATAAGTAAAGAGGATAAAATAATTGCAGGGAGATAAGAAAATGAAAAAGGCATTGATAACCGGCATAACCGGGCAGGACGGCAGCTATCTTGCAGAGTTGCTTTTGGATAAGAGCTATGAGGTACACGGCATAATACGCCGCTCATCTGTTTCTACAACTTCGAGGATAGACCATATTTTGGACAAAATAAAGCTCCACGACGGCGATCTTTCGGATTCATCAAGTATTATACGCATTGTTGGAGAAGTCAAGCCTGACGAAATTTATAATCTTGCAGCGCAAAGCCATGTTCAGGTGTCTTTTGATGCAGCCGAGTATACGGGCGATGTCGATGCTCTTGGTGTGCTGCGTATCTTAGAGGCGGTACATATGCTCGGGCTTGATAAGACCTGCCGTATCTATCAGGCATCTACTTCTGAACTTTATGGCAAAGTTGAGGAATGTCCGCAGAATGAAAACACGCCTTTTCACCCGTACAGTCCCTATGCTGTAGCAAAACAGTACGGTTATTGGATGATCAAGGAATACAGAGAAGCATACGGAATGTTTGCCTGCAACGGCATACTGTTCAATCACGAATCAGAACGCAGAGGCGAGAACTTCGTAACAAGAAAGATCACTCTGGCAGCAGGCAGGATAGCCTGTGGGTTGCAGGATCATTTGCAACTTGGTAATCTTGACAGCCTGCGTGACTGGGGATATGCGAAAGATTACGTTGAATGTATGTGGCTGATCTTGCAACAGGACGAACCTGATGACTATGTTATTGCAACTGGCATTCAGCATACGGTAAGAGAATTTACCGAGTTGTCTTTCAAACATGTTGGAATAGATCTGCGCTGGGAAGGCAGCGGACTTGACGAAAAGGGTTACGACAAAAAGACAGGCAAAATGCTTGTATGTGTAAATCCACAGTGGTTCAGACCTACCGACGTTGTGAACCTTTGGGGCGACCCAACAAAAGCAAAGACAAAACTCGGTTGGGATCCGCAAAAGACAAGCTATGAGCAGCTTTGCGCTATAATGGCAAAGCACGATCTGGAGCTTGCTAAAAAAGAAGCCGGGATAAAGTGATGAAAGTTCTGATCTTCGGGGCTTCGGGTTTTGTAGGATCTTACCTTGCCAAAGAATTTGAAGAACACGGCTGTGATGTCATCGGCTGCGATATAAAAGAAACAAACTCCATGCAAGTTAAGTATGCTGATATTTTAGATGCAGGTTCTGTTGAAAGAGTAATAAAAGAAACAAAGCCCGATATGATAGCAGATCTTGCGGCGGTAAGCAGCGTAGCACAGTCTTGGAACATTCCACAAATGACGTTTTCTGTAAATGTCATAGGAGCGCTGAATATTTTGGAAGCGGCAAGACGGCTGGAAAATTCTCCGAAAATACTTTTTGTAGGTTCAAGCGAAGAATACAAAGCTTCAGACACACCGATAAGCGAGGACTACCCTCTCAGTGCAAACAACCCTTATGGCATTTCAAAAGCCGCGCAGGAAAGTCTGGCGAAAGTATACCGAGAGCGTTTTGGAATGAAAATTTACTGCGTAAGACCATTTAACCATACGGGCGTGGGACAGTCAGACAGCTTTGTGCTGCCGAGTTTTTGCAAGCAGGTCGCGCAGATCGAAAAGTCGGGCAAAGCAGGTGTAATAAAGGTCGGTAATCTCTCCGCAAAGCGTGATTTCAGCCATGTCAAAGACATTGTGAGAGCATACCGCATGATACTTGAAAGCGATGATTGCGAGACAGTTTACAACGTCGGTTCGGGTATTGCGTACAGTCTGAAAGATATGCTTGATTATATTATGAAATTCAGCAGACAGAATATTACAGTGGAAGTTGACCCCAAAAGATACAGACCGGTTGATACGCCGTTCATCTGCTGTGATAACAATCTTACACAAAGCAAATTAGGCTGGAAACCGCAGTTCAGCGTTTTTGATGCGCTGAGGGAAATGGTGGAGAAATATATTAAGTAATTTTAAATAAGAGAATAATCATTATGTGTGGGCATCACCAGTAGAACAGTATCAATTAAACTGTTTTATTATATAGAATATTTGATAACTGTGGGTGATTAAGGGCTGTAATATTATTGACTGATGCAATTATAAACTTATACTAAGATTTTATAAATTAAATGAGGAATATATTATTATGGAAAATAAAATAAAGGTAATAGCTAATTATCTTCCACAATTTCATAGGATACCAGAAAATGATAAATGGTGGGGAGAAGGATTTACAGATTGGGAAGCTGTAAAAAATGCCACTCCCTTATTTAAAGATCATGATCAACCTAGGAGACCTATGAATAATTACTACTATGATTTGTCTGATATCAGCACCTTAAAATGGCAAGCAGATCTTGCAAAGAAATATGGGATTTATGGTTTTGGAATATATCACTATTGGTTTAATTCGGAACAAATTCTTTTACAAAAACCGGCAGAACTTATTAGGGACAACAAAGATATAGATATACATTATCTTTTTATATGGGATAATACATCTTGGACTCGAACTTGGAAAAGAATGAGGTTTTCAAATGATTATGCACCCTCATTTGACAATAACGTTACAGATGAAAGCAGTGATGGCGTTCTTGCAAGACTGGACTATGGAAAAGAGGAAGATTGGAAAAAACATTTTGATTATATTCTCCCTTTCTTTAAAGATGATAGATATATTAAAATTAATAACAAACCTGTTTTTGTTGTTTTTGTTCCGCACAATGATACTAAAACTCTTAAGAAAATGTTTGACTACTGGAATTATCTTGCTCAAAAAGATGAATTTGATGGCATCTTCGTTATTAGCAGAACAAATATAGAACGTAAAATTTTATCTGAATACAGTGTAGTATATGAACCGGCACAAAGTACTTTAGTACAAGATTCCAGTATATTATGGAAAATAATTTTGAAAATAAATAAATCTATAAACAGAAGATTAAATAAACCGGAAATATATAGTTATAAACATGCATGGAATAGGGCAATAAACTATGCAAAACATACAAAAAATGAAAAAATATTTTATAGCGGATTTGTAGGGTTTGATGATACTGCAAGGCGAGGAGAAAAAGCAAGGATTATCAAAGGCGGCACACCAGAACTATTTGAAAAATACTTTATAAAACTTCTTCAACTTTCTCAAAAATATGAAAAGGAATATGTATTTTTAACTGCATGGAATGAATGGGGTGAGGGCGCGTACCTTGAACCTGATACGAGATATGGAACAGCATATTTGGAAGCGGTTAAACGAGCTATTGATATTGTTAACAAATAATAGTTTCACATGTTTTTTATTAATGCATTAAGGAGTTATCAATGAAATCAATAATCCTCGCCGGAGGCAGCGGCACGCGGCTGTACCCGCTGACAATGGTAACATCGAAGCAGTTGTTGCCAATATACGACAAACCAATGGTATACTATCCCCTGTCTACACTTATGCTGGCAGGGATACGGGATATCCTTATAATCTCCACACCGACAGACCTGCCCAACTTTGAAAGACTGCTGGGCAACGGTTCGGACTATGGAGTGTCTCTTACATATAAAGTACAGCCCTCTCCCGACGGACTCGCACAAGCGTTTATCATAGGTGAAGAGTTTATCGGAAACGAGCCTTGCGCTATGGTGCTGGGCGACAATATATTCTACGGCAACGGCTTCGGCAAGTCGCTTCGTGCGGCAGCAGCAGATGCAGAAAAAGGTCGTGCAACTGTTTTCGGATACTATGTTCCCGACCCGGAGAGATTCGGTGTAGTTGAATTTGATAATAACAGACAAGCTGTGTCAATTGAGGAAAAACCGAAAGAGCCTAAGTCAAATTATGCAGTCACAGGCCTGTATTTCTACCCTGAGGGAGTATCAGAAAAAGCAAAACAGGTCAAGCCGTCAGCTCGCGGAGAACTTGAAATTACAACTCTTAACGAGATGTATTTAAATGACGGACTTTTAGACGTCCAGCTTCTCGGCAGAGGGTTTGCATGGCTGGATACCGGTACAATGGACAGTCTGGCAGAAGCAACGGATTTTGTACGAATGATACAGAACCGTCAGGGAGTAGAGATATCCGCGCCTGAAGAGATAGCGTATAAAAATGGTTGGATAACAAAGGACGAGTTGCTTCAGAGCGCTCAAAAGTATGGAAAATCGCCATATGGGCAGCATCTAAAAAATGTTGCAGAAGGAAAGCTGGTGTACTGATGGGAAAGTTCAATTTTATCAAAACGGATATAGACGGCGTGTATATCATCGAGCCGACCGTATACGGAGACAATCGCGGCTATTTTGCTGAAACATATAATGAAGCCGATTTCAAGGCAGCAGGACTTAAATATACTTTCGTTCAGGATAACCAGTCAAGCTCAAGAAAAGGCGTTTTGCGCGGACTGCACTATCAGAAAACATATCCCCAGGCAAAATTGGTGCGTGTTCTGAAAGGCGAGGTATTTGACGTTGCAGTTGACCTGAGAAAAGGAAGCAGTACTTATGGCAAATGGGTAGGAGTGCTTCTTTCGGAAGAGAACAAACGCCAGTTTATGGTGCCTAGAGGGTTTGCACACGGGTTTGTAGTTATATCCGATACTGCTGAATTTGCATATAAGTGCGATGAGTTTTATCACCCCGAAGACGAGGGCGGAATCATGTGGAACGATCCCGATATCAGCGTAGACTGGCAGTTTGACGGTGAACCTATACTGAGTGAAAAGGACAAGCATCACCCGAAACTCAGCGAATCAAAAATAACTTTTGAGGTGTGATCATGACTATAATAGTAACCGGCGGTGCCGGATTTATAGGCAGCAATTTTATCTTTCATATGCTCAAAACATATCCCGACTACCGCATTATTTGTCTGGACA
>CANRPG010000039.1 GCA_947632425.1 uncultured Clostridia bacterium
GCGGCAGGGATAGACGGGTCTATCTTCAAGCCGTCAAAGTCGGGTATAACGCCGAGAATGTACTGCGATACCGCAACAAAGTTCCACGCCGCCGTGCCCGTCAGCCACGAGTTCTTAGCCTCGCCGAAACGCTTGGCGTCCTTGCCTGCTATCATCTGCGCGTAAACATACGGCTCAGTCCTGTGCAGGTCGGAATACTTTTCCTCTCTGTAGGCAGGGGCTATCTTAGAATAATACTCGTAAGCCTTGTCGCCGTGACCTACAAACGCCTCAGCGCAGATTATCCACGCATTGTTGTGGCAGAATATGCCTGCGTTTTCTTTGTAACCTGCCGGATATGTCGAAATTTCGCCGTATTCTATGTAATACTTTGTGAATGCAGGGTTGTTCAGCACAAGACCATGCTGGCTGTTGAGATACTTGTCAACGCTTGCCAAAGCCTTTATGTCAGCGCCGCTTTCCTTGCCAACGCCGCCCATTACAGCAAAGCCCTGCGGCTCGATGAATATCTTGCCTTCTTCGCACTCTTTCGAGCCCATTTTTCTGCCAAAGTCGTCATACGCTCTTATGAACCACTCGCCGTCAAAGCCGAAGTCCATAATGTTCTTCTTCATCTTCTCTATCTCGGCTTTAGCTCTCTCTGCCTCGGCGGTGTCGCCTCTGCGAGCGCAAAGCTCGGCGTAGTTAGGGCCTGCATATGTAAACAGCGCCGCTACGAATATAGACTCCGCAGTCTTTGAATACTTGTCCTCACCGTATTTTGGCGATGTAGAAGTCTGGAAGCTCTCGCCCGGGGTATCAGAGAAGCATGAAAGGTTAATGCAGTCGTTCCAGTCGGCACGCATAGCAAGCGGCAGACCGTGAGGGCCTACATTCTCGCATACGTGATAGAAGCTCTGTTTCAGGTGGTGCATAAGCGTCTGAGCGCGGCTCTCGTCGTTGTCGTAAGGCACCATTTCGTCAAGAATGGTATAGTCGCCCGTCTCTTTTATGTACTGCGCCGTAGAAAGTATCATCCACAGCGGATCGTCCGAGAAGTCGCCGCCTATCTCATCGTTGCCCTTTTTGGTAAGAGGCTGATATTGGTGATAGCAGCCGCCGTCTTCCAGCTGGGTCGCAGCAAGGTCGAGTATTCTCTCTCTTGCTCTTTCGGGTATCTGGTGAACGAAACCTAACAGGTCTTGGTTGGAATCTCTGAAGCCCATGCCTCTGCCTATGCCGCTTTCAAAGTACGATGCCGAACGCGACATATTAAATGTTACCATGCACTGATACTGGTTCCAGATGTTTACCATTCTGTTCATCTTGTCGTCGCAGGTGTTTACCGTGTACTTAGAAAGCAGAGCATTCCACATATCTTTAAGCTCAGCTAAGGCCTTGTCAGCCTTTTCGGTGGTGTCCATAGCTTTTATCATCTCATACGCCTTGGACTTGTTCATGCTGCCGTCTGCGTTCCACTTGTCCTTGCCGTTTTCAACATAACCGAGCAGGAAAACAAGCTCTTTGGTCTCGCCTGCCGCAAGGGTAATATCAAGGCAGTGAGAAGCTATCGGCGACCAGCCGTCAGCAACGGAATTGTTGGGCGCGCCTGCCATAACAGCCTGCGGATCTTCAAAACCGTTGTACAGACCCATAAACGTCTCTCTGTCGGTATCGTAGCCGCAGATATCAGCATTTACGGTATAGAAAGCAAAGTGGTCACGGCGCTCTTTGTATTCCGTCTTGTGGAATATCGTAGAGCCCTCTATCTCAACTTCGCCCGTGTTGAAGTTTCTCTGGAAGTTCGTGGAGTCGTCCTGAGCGTTCCACAAACACCATTCTATAAACGAAAACAGCTTGAATGACTTAGCTTGATCCGACTTGTTCTTGATGATGACTTTCTGTACCTCGCCGTTGAAATTCTGCGGTACAAAGAAAGTTATCTCGGCTTCGATCCCGTTCTTTTCGCCCTTTATAATGGTGTAGCCCATGCCGTGACGGCAGGAATACGCATCCAGTTCGGTCTTTACAGGCGACCAGCCGGGCGACCATACACACTCGCCGTCGTTTATGTAGAAGTATCTTCCGCCCATATCAACGGGAACATTGTTGTAGCGGTAGCGCGTTATCCTCCTCAGTCTTGCATCCTTGTAGAAGTGATAGCCTCCTGCCGTGTTGGAGATGAGTGAGAAAAACTCCTGCGTGCCCAGATAGTTTATCCACGGGTAGGGAGTTTTCGGGTCGGTGATGACGTACTCCTTGTTCACGTCATCGAAGAAACCGAATTTCTTCATTAAAATTCCACCTTTCAGTTTTGTGTTTATTAGATTTTATAAGTCACATAGTTTAGTACAGCGTTTCTTCGCCGTTTATAGATACTCTGGTCACCTTTTCGCCCACAACTTCAACTTCGTATTCAAAGTCGGAATATCCGCGCTCGTCAAGGTTTGCATCTATAGCGTTGGAAAGCATGCTGCCGTCGCCGTTTTTGTAAACGCCGTCTTTTATAGTCGCGTGGTTGTTGTAAGCATCAGAAATAATATCTATAGCCATAGTGTGAAGTTCGTGAGCATCGGGCAGATCTATATCTTCCTCACTGCTGTCATCGGGCGAAGAGCTTTCTTCCTGCGAAGTTGTGGTTTCCTCCGCGGTAGTCTCTTCCGGTTCGCTGCTATCTTCTGCCGTGGTAGTGGTTTCAGCCTCCGAACTTTCATCAGCCTGCGAGCTTTCTACAACCGTATCGGGCGCAGAAGTCTCAGCCCTTGAAGAAGATGGTTCGTCACTATGGCACGCCGCCAGCGTAAAGCACAGGCAAACGCACATAGCCAGTATTGCCTTTTTCATATTGTTCTCCTTTCGATTTCTTTTTCTGTATCTCTATCTTGTAGCAAAGCTTTGCCAGCAGGTATATTTTTCACCCTTTGCAAGCTCTGTATATCCCGTCACCTCACGCGGCAGACTAAGATTTGCACAGTTTATCATAGCCGTCATCGGTTCGGGGCAGAAGTAGCCGTTCACACCCTTATCATTCCACATATTCCAGAATCTATACTCGGGCGAAACTTCGTTTATTATCATTCTTCCCGTGCCGACGTCAGTTGTAACAGCCCCGTTGAAAGGCTTGCCGTCAAGTTCGTTCATGCAGGCGGTGTACATATCGTTGTCAATATCCTGCAAAACGGGGTGCATATCGCCGTTTTTATACTGCATATCTCTCTCGTCGAGATCTAAAAGTCTCTCCGTCGGCAGTGAACGCTCATTTAGCTCGCACTTTTTCTCCGCAGCAACGCGCAGACGCATATCCTCCTGCTTGCCGCCATTTACTATAGGCGCGTTTATGCAGGTGTGCGTGCAAAGCGATACGGGCAGCATCTTGTCCGAAAAATTTTCAAGCTCGATGTCCTGTCTCAGCCCCTCTGCCGAGAGTGTGTAAGTGTAGGTAAGCCTGAATTTCAGCGGCATTGACTTGAACATATCGTCGCTTTCGTCAAACGTGTAGCCAAGCGCTATAACAGCCTTGCCGCCCTCCGCGCTTGTTGATATCACTTCATGCTCCCTCTCATGTACCCAGCCGTGAATGCAGTTGCCAAGCTTAGGCTCGTTTATCGGGAACTTGTAGCAGCCGTCGGAAGTTTTAAGCACGCCACCGTCAAATCTGTTTGGCAGATAAAGTGTAGGCAGACCCCACAGCACGCGGGATTCTTGTATCTGCTCAAGCGTGCAGTCGTCTCTGCAGCGGAATATCTCCATATCCAGCTTCTCGTCCCTCATGCGCATAACGTCGCCGCCCAGAGCGGGCACAACAACGCATGAATATTTATCGGCTCTCAGCTCATATGCCTTGAGACCCTTGAAAGTAGTTTCGTTGCAGACAGCTTGTGACATTTTATTTTCCTCCAATAAGTTCATATATTAAAAGTATAACACACATATATCAAATTGTCCAGTGATTTTTTGAAATTCGATAAGATTTTTGTGAAAATTAAACTAATCGCGCACGCCGTTATTATAAATAAGATACATCGCGGCGTATAAAAGGGAGCAAACAGGCAAGAATAGCAACAGGCGGCAAAAGAAAACGCCGCAAATTTTAAAGAAAGAGAGTGAAAATATGCTTGATAAAATAGCGCTTCTTCTGCTGATAATAGGCGGCATAAACTGGGGGCTGGTGGGAATATTCCAGTTTGACCTCGTGGCGTTCATTTTCGGCGGCTCGGCAGCGATAGTCAGCAGGATAATCTACACACTGGTAGCAATATCCGCCATATGGTGCGTGTCGCTGTTCTTCAAGGACAACGAAATGGTAGAAGAGACAAGTTCTTCAAAAAACTACTGATAACTTACAATTGACAGTCTGCCGCAAAACCGCAGAGAAAATTTGCAGCGGGCAAAATATCGGGTAAATTTCACCAATAAAGCACACTAAATTATGTGCACTATGCCGAAAAAACAGCTTGTTTTGAAAAACAGACCGCTTTTTTCTTGACATTTTGCTCTCGGCATAATATAATAACTATGGTGTCTGATAACCGATATGTTATCGGCAGACATTCGTTTTGTTGTCTCCTTTCTTTTGTTCTACACATATTTCATTTTATTTTTGGCAGGATACATTCCTGCCACTTTTTTCTATTAGAAGCAAGATAACGAGAGGCAAGAGGCAAGAGGTTGGTGTGGCAGCGTTCGTGCGTTGTTTTTTATTTTGCGTATTATTTGCGCTTACGCGCAGCCTGCGGAGCTGTTCACCGCTCACAGTACGCAAAGGTTAAAAAACCTGTCAAGAAATTAAAAGTTTTCGATCGACCCTTTTTCAAAAGGGTCGTCAAGGTCGCAGCGTATGCAAGCATACGCCGATGAAACCCTCGTCGCCGTCCGCAGACGGCGAAATCCCCATACGATAAGCGCTCTGCAAGAGGTGAATTTCAAAATAGTCCGGTGGACTATTTTGAAAGAGGGCAGCGGTCGCTGGCGACCGCGGGAAGAATTATTTCGCCCCCAAAATTTAAAGCGAAATAATTCTTCTGGCGTTCCCTACGGGAACGCTGTGCTCTTGCAAGAGAGAGCCTCTCCTATGAAAAGACCTTGGCTTTCTTTCCTGCGCGCGCTTGCGTGCGCAACAGCTTTGTAAAAATTTCCAACATCTTGCCTCTCGTTATCTTGCATCTGGTAGCTGCGCCTCTCCTAGTTGTAGCATATAGCTCTTTTGCCTGCGCGTGCTATTGTTCAGTGGCATCTGCTTCTATACAGTATTGACATCAGCCGCCGTGAGTGGTAAAATCAGTACAGTAAGTAATATAAGGAGGCGGTCAAATGATAAGTTTGGAAAGTATAAAAAAGTACAGAAAAGTTTTCAACACCGACAGTTGTGCATACAACGAACCGGGATATGGAGAAGTAATTGTCACTGATGATGAACACCATGTTTCGTATATCGGCACACGAAAAGAGACTGACGAAGAGTTTCTTGACCGCATAGAAAGAAGCCTGAAGGCAGGCAGAAACCTTTTTTATGAGGAATATCAAAAACTCGTTTATGAAGAAGGCTGGATATATTAAGAAAAGAGGCATGGCATGACAAGTGAAGATATTAAAAATATGAGAGAGCTTGACGAAGCTGCTGAAAAAGCCGGGGGATTTACCTCTCCTGTTTCGCCAGATGATATTCATTATGATTATCGCGGCATAAGCCGATATTGCAAGGAAAAAGGAATCGAGCCCGTTGATATGACGATCCGCGAGCTCAATATGTTTATAATTGAATAAGCCTGAAACCGTCTGAATAAGGCGGTTCTCTATTAGAAGTTAGAAGTGAGAGGTTAGAAGTTAGAAGTGGTTTTATCGGCGTTTGCGCCGATTTTTTATTTCTGCGGTTCAGAGAGAAGCAAGAGGCAAGAAAACGCTTTTTATACCTTGCGCGAACTTTTAAAAATGCTCATCTTGCCTCTTGCCTCTAAATCAAAACCGCAGAAAAAACGGCTTTGCTCAAATGCAGCAAAACCGTTTCTGACCTCTAACCTCTAACCTCTTGCCTCTAGCCGGCTTTTCCGTCTGCGCCGATCTTCTTGCCGTCAACGGTGGTGCTGCGCGCCATTTTGCCGTCGTCGCCGAAATAATACCGCGCGCCGTCTATAGTCCGCCAGCCCGTCGCGTGCACGCCCTCTACAAAATAATACTTGTCCTTGTCGCCAAACCAGCCCGAAAACAGCTTGCCGTCAGCGCTGAACTTGTATACTATTCCGCCAATGTCGGTGTCTTTCGCCGCCGCCGAGCCGTCTTTTGTAAAGTAATACACCGCCTTGTCTATCTTGACCCACTTGTTCACAGCCATTTTGCCGCTTGTGTCAAAATAGTACAGCTTTTTGTTGATAGTCAAAAGACCCACCATCATAATGTGCGTTTGCGGATCAAAGTAGTATTTGCTTCCGCCTACAGTCTGAAATCCCGTGCGGCAGTATCCGTTGTCGTCAAAGAAGTAGTAGTAATCATCTATCTTGACAAGCCCCTTTGCCTTTGTGAAGTTCTTCTTGTCGTAGTAGCAAAGCACCGTCTGCTCCTTGCCGTCAATAACGCCCTTTTCCTCGTGCCACTCTACCTTTGCGCGGAAGTTATCCTTGTCAAATTCGTATGTTATGCCGTCTATAGTGTGAGTGCCCGTTTGTGCGACGCCGTTTTCGTCAAAATAGCAAAGACCGTTCTCAACGCTTGCAAGCCCCGTCACCATTTTTCCGCCAAGACCGAGATAGTAAGTCTTGCCGTCTATCACCTGCCAGCCGGTCAGCAGCTCGTAGCTGCCGTTGAAGTAGTATTTTGCCTTGTCAATGGTCTGCCAGCCTTTTACAGCGCCGTCTTTTTCGGTAATGTAGTACTTGTTTCCGCCTATGCTGCACCAGCCGCTCGCCTTAACGCCGTTGTCCTGATAGTAGAACAGCTTTCCGTCGATACTCAGCCAGCCTGTGTACATATTGCCGCTTTCATCGAAAAAGTAGTTGTCCTCGCCTATGGTAAGACCGCCGCGTATCATCTTGCCGTCATCGCCGTACCAGCGGTATTTGCCGTCGTCGCTGACATGCCAGCCGGTAGTCATAGCTCCGTTTTCGGAAAAGAAGTATTCCGCGCCGTCAAGGACCTGCTCACCCGTAAGGTACTGACCGTCCTCGTCAAAATAATAGGTGTCGCCGCCTATTTCCGTAAAGCCGTGCGCCATGCCCTCGTCGGGTGTAAAATAATACTCTTTGCCATCTATCACAGACCACCCCTGTGCGGCGGTGCCGTCAGAGTTGAAATAGAAAGTTCCGCCGTCTTTTTCAAGAAAGCCTGCCTCTGTAAAGCCGTGCTCATCGAATATGAATTGCAGCCCGTCTATCTCCTGAACGCCCGTGTGAAATTCGCCCGTTTCTTCGTTAAAGCAGTATTCATCGCCGTCAATATCCACAACGCCGCGCTGAAGTATCCCGGCATTGTCGGCGTAATACGTTTTGCCGTCTTTTTCCTGCCAGCCGCTCAGAAGATAACCGTCGTCGGAAAACACATAGGTAACGTCGTCTATCATGTAAAAACCGGAAGCCTTGTCGCCGTCTTTTGAGATAACATAGTAATCTCCGCCGTTGTCGGTGTGCCAGCCGGGCGATAGGCGCTGTTTGTAGAATACATATTTGTATACGCCGCCGCCGATAAGAGCAGCCGCCCCCAGAGACAGCGCCGCATACGCGATCTTCTGTTTAACAGTGACCATTTGTATACCTCTTTATTTGTACTGTTTCATTATCTTTTTGAGTTCTTTCTTCGCCTCGTCGACCACTTCGGCAGGCTCTACCACCTTAGCCTTGTCGCCGAACTTGAAAAGCCAGCCCCAGAAAGGCGGAGATATCTGCACATCGGTCTTTATAACGAACCTGTCCTCCGATACCTTTCTGCATACCACCTTCTGACCGAAGCGGTCTATAACAGCGTTCATAAGGTCTTTGTCAAATTCTATAGTTACGGTCTGTTCCGTGCCGCCGTACATGCTGTAGAGAGACAGCTGCGCCTTCGCCAGGGCCTCCTCGTCGATAGAGAGCTGCACCCTGTTTTCGTCGGTTATCTCAACGCTTTCCAGCCTGTCCACCCTGTAGCGCGAAATGCCCTCGTGCTTTTCGCAGTAGCATACAAGATAGTAGTTGTCCTCCTCCCAAGTCAGGTAAAGGGGAGATACCGTGTATACATAGCCTTCGTGGCGAAGCTTCTTGCGCTTTTCAATGTCGTAGTATGCCAGCTTGAAGGTTATCTTCTTGTTGGTTCTTATAGCCTCGTGAATGGCGTTTACGGTGTAGTATATCTTCTCGTTGAAAGCCTTCACCCTGCTTGAAACGTGAATCTCGCGACCCAGCGAGGGCGCATCGAACTTGTTGGTAAGCGTTTGCAGCTTTTGTATAAGCTCTTTCGATTTTCTTTTTGTAAGGAATTTGCAGGACGATATTGCATCTGCGAGAATATAAAGCTCCTCAGTCTGAAACAGCCGCGATGCAAGATAATAGTCGTTAGCGTGACCTCTCCTGCGCGTAACTATGTCCATGCCGCTCTCGATAAGCGTGTTTATGTCGTCATAGACCGTCTTTCTCTCGCACGAAATGCCATAGCCTGCCATGTAGTCGATTATCTCTCCCACCGTGACCGCGTTGTCCTCGTTTGTCTGCGTTTCAAAAAAATCTTTCAAAAGCAGTATCTTGTTCTTCTGCCTGCCTGTACCTGCCATAATTTTAGTCCTCCTTGTTTTCTTTAACTTTTTTAATAGTCCCGTCGGGCTCTATAATGCTTATGTTTTCAAGCTGCGCGCGCAGGTTTCCCGTAAATGCCGCGCGGTATTCCTGCCGCAGAGCCTCGCGCTCCGCCTTTTCTTCATCGGTAAGTTCTCTTTGCCGTGAAATACGCGTAAGCTGCGATATTCTGTCTATCTTTTTCTGCTCCATAAAAACACCTCTGAAAACACTTTCTAAAAATATATTATAGCACACAATATACATAAAATCAATATCAAATTCTGCGTAATGTCCAAAAAATTTCCCTGCGGTAAAAAAGGTGTTGACAACCGGGAAAAATTGTGTTAGCATATAAGCAGAAAAAAGAACAAATGTTCTTTTAACACTCGACTAACATTCAAGGAAGGACGGATAAATGAAAAGATGATGAGTATGTCCCGGTTGATAGCCCAGTACGAAAGAGATGCAGACAAACTGCTGGAAAGGATAGCATTTGTAAAAGAGCAGATGAGAGCCGACCCCGACCGCAGCAAAATGCCGCAGTACCGCAGGCGGATAGAGGTGCTTTATGAGGAGCACGGCGATATCATGCAGGTGATATGTCAGCTGCTGCCGTATCTGGAAAGGGAAAAGGAACTTGTGGAAAGGGAGACAGGTGAGAGAGACGGCGCAGCTTAAAAGGGTCAGCTATGACGAGATAAAAGACAGTGTTGCAGACCGCAGGCGCGCCGTTTCAGACGAGGAGAGAATGAGCAGCCGTGTGCGCTCACAAATTGTGCGGCAGGCGCTGGAAAGCGGTCTTACAGCGCGGCAGAAAGAGTATTTTATCCTGCGCTACTGCGAGGGGCTCAGCGGTCAGCAAATTGCCGATATGTACGGCGTGAGCCGTTCGTCAGTGTGCGTAACGCTGAGGCGTGCAAAGGCGCGTATATCAAAGCTTTTGGGCGCACAGCGGCTTCGCGAGGAAGTAATAAACCTGATGATGAACGAATTTTCTCAAAGTCATTGACAAAAGGACAATTATATTGTATAATTAATTATATATATTCAGTTTTGACTTTGGAGGGGATCTCTATGGCTGATGCGGCAGAGCTGCAAAAGATACAGCAGACACTCGATTATTTCAACAGATATTACGAATTTGATTCTTCTATCAAAACATTGAAGGAAAACCGCTTGCAGCTGGAAAAGTATATCCAGACCAAGCACACCGTTGAAAGCAAGTTTGACGTTGACGGCAAGACCAAGAAGTCGCTGATGATAGCTGCCGCGGCGGCTGTTGTGGGCGCGCTGATAGTGCTTCTGGTCACCGGCTTTTCGTTCAGCATTGTAAGCATAATAGTCGCTGTAGCAGTGGCGGCAGTGCTGGGCGGCGGCGTGTTTATCGGCTTTAAAATGTACCTTAAAAAGCAGGTAGACTTAAAATGGGCTGAACAGCAGAAAGCCAACGAGGACTTGCAGCGGCAGATAGAGGATATTGACGATCGCTGCCGCAGACTTGACGACCAGAAGCAAGGGTATCTGGGCGGTCTTGAAGAAAAAGGTCTTGTTGTTATACCTACAAAATATCTTATAGAAGCTGAAAAAATTGCTTCTTATGTTCGCGAAGATAAGTGCGCAACTGCCGAAGAGGCGGTAAAGATGTTCGAGGAAGAACAGGTGCGCCTGAAAGAAAAGGCTATTGCAGACAGGAAAAAGCGCGACGAAGAAGCCAAGCAGAGAGCCGCTAAGCTCGAGCAGCAAAGGCGCGAGCGCCAAAAAGAGCTTGAAATGCAGCGCGCCCTTGAAGAGCAGATGAGAGAAAGTGCGCTTGAAAAAGAAAGAACTGCCGCCGTAGAGGAAGCCGAAAAGCCGAAGCAGAGCGGTCTTTCTATGTCGGGCGGCGCAAAGAAAACGCAGGAGGCGAAAGAAACGCCCAAAGCTCCCGAGCCCGAGCATATACCTGCTCCCGAGCCGGTCAAGGCTCAGCCGGTTGCGCCCACCCCTGCTCAGCCCGAGGAAGAAAGACCTCACGGCGGACTTTCACTCGCTGGAAAAAAGGGCGAGCATACACCTCAGCGTATGGCACAGCCTGTTCGTACACAGCAGCAGCCTACAGAAGAAGCGAAACCACAGGAAGAAAGAGCGCAAAGGTTCAGCGGTCTGTCGCTTTCGGGCAGAAGTGATGCAAAGAAAAAGCACCCTGCCCCCACGCCCAAGCCCAAGAACGAGCCTATTCACCTTGTGGACGACATTGACGACAACATAGTAGACGAGGAGACCGCGGATCTCGAGAATATGATGAAGGATCTGCTGTCGCCCAGCCATAATTCGTCGCCGCTGTTCAGAAATCCCATACACAAAGATGTTGCGCCCACGCGCGATGTGTCGGGCGTAAACAATGTATCGCAGGAAGATGACTTTGACGAGCTGGCATTTTTAGATGAGCCCAAGGCTGCGGAAGCTCCTGAAGTTCCTACAGTACCCGAAGAGCCTACAGTTCCCGAAGTACCGGCAGAAGAACCGCCGGCTGCACCTACAGATCCTACAGAGCCGGAAGAACCCGAAGTACCTGTAGTTACCGAAGTGCTTGTAGCACCCGAAGAGCCAGCAGCCCCCGAAGTACACACAGTTCCTACAGAGTCGGAAGTTCCCGAAGAGCCGCCTAAATCCATAGGCTGGGCAATGGCTAAGAAGAAAAAATAAAAATTTGTAAAAAACTATTGACAAACCGTTTTAGGTGTGTTATAATATGCTTTGCATTCGTATCTAAAGACAGTCGGTGAGGCAACTCGTAAGTCCGACCGAGGAAAGAATAGCAAGGTTGAATAATGACTTTGTGTCCTTTTCTCGCTATTTGTGGGGAAAGGACTTTTCTTTACGATACCGTGCGAAATTATCGCAAAGAGGTGAAGAAAATGCCAAGTGAGAAGATACTGCTCAAAAAGCAAGAAAGAGTCAAGGAACTGTCACAGCTTCTGGAGTCCTCAGCAGCAGGCGTTATTGTGGACTACAAGGGCATCACGGTGGAAGAAGATACTGCGCTTCGCCGCACGCTCAGAGAAGCAGGCGTGAAGTATTTTGTTGAGAAGAACACAATGCTTCGTTTCGCCGTTAAAAATGCAGGTCTTGACGGACTTACGGACGTTCTCGAGGGTACAACAGCAATAGCCGTTTCAGAGCATGACGAAACAGCCGCCGCAAGAATACTGGGTGAGTTTGCTGAAAAAGCAGGCGACGCTAAGTTTGACCTTAAAGCAGGTTTTATCGGCAAGGAGATCTACGATAAAGCAGGCGTTGAGGCTCTCTCGAAAATACCTTCAAAAGATGTGCTTCTGGCACAGCTGGTCGGCTCTCTGCAAGGTCCGCTCCAGAAACTCGCTGCAACGCTCCAGGCAGTTGCAGACAAAAACGGCGATGCTGCATAAGCAGTCGGCGTAAAACATCAGGCGCGGCGCGTGCCGCATAACAAAATCTATTTTTAAAAAGGAGAAGAATTATCATGGCATCCGAGAAAACAATGAAGTTTATTGAAGATATAAAGGCTCTCAGCGTTCTTGAACTGAAAGAGCTTATCGACGCTATCCAGGAGGAGTTCGGCGTAACAGCCGCAATAGCTGCTGCTCCTGCTGCCGGCGCTGCTGCCGGTGGTGCTGCCGC
>CANRPG010000040.1 GCA_947632425.1 uncultured Clostridia bacterium
GGAGTGGAGCGCGCGCCCTGCCTTGCAGATACACTCCCTATATCCCTATGGTTTTCCCCTCGATTAGAGTTGTGCAAAAGTATTGGCACACTCAAAACGAGAAGAAAACTAAATTACAGTGTAGCGTTGCACAGCTCCGCAGGCTGCGCGTAAGCGCAAATACCGATTTATCTTACTATCAGCGCAATAGTAAAAATGGACAACTTCTTAAAAAATATTACCACAATAAGTATATCATATTTTTACTTTCTTTGCAATAGCAAACAGCAAAAAAGCAAAGGGCGGCGAAAATTTTCCGCCGCCCAGTGCTGTTTGGAGTTTACATGAAAATGATCTGGCATTATCAAATCATTGAAGAAAGCTTATCAGAAGCCGAAGTTGAAAAACGGGTTGTAGCCGAAGTTTCCGAAATCATCGTCATAGTTATTGTTATTGTTCTGGGTATTATCCTCGTCCTTGTCAATAGCCGAGGTATCCTCCGCGAGGGTAACTTTAAGGTCTATTATCTCCTTGTCGCGGTATACCGATATTGTTATAGTATCGCCTGCCTTGTATTTTGCCTTTATCTCGTTGAACTCGTCTATGCTCTTTACAAGCTGTGACTCTATGCCTATAACTATGTCGCCGACCTTAACGCCTGCTTTTTCGGCAGGACCGTCCTCAGTCACCTTTGCTACATAAAATCCCTGCGGAACATCATAATACTGTGCATATATTTCCGAAATATCCTCGCCCGAAATACCTATAACAGGTCTGCCCTTAACATAGCCGTATTCTATAAGGTCGGAGATTATCGGCAATGCCTCGTCTATAGGTATAGCAAAACCGAGACCGTCGGCATAGTAGCTGGCAATTTTTGCAGATGTTATGCCTATTATCTGACCATAGCTGTTGATCAGCGGCCCGCCCGAGTTGCCGTTGTTTATAGACGCATCGGTCTGTATAAGGTTCATCTTGCGCTCCTCGATGGTAAGCGTTCTGTTCAGCGCGGAGATTATGCCTGCCGTAACAGTGCCCGAAAGCTCGCTGCCCATAGGGTTGCCTATAGCAATTGCAAGCTCGCCGACGATAAGGTCGGAAGATTTGCCGAATTCAACAGCCGTAAGACCGTCTTTGTCTATCTTCAGCACCGCAATATCAGTCTGTTCGTCGCCGCCTATAAGCTCGGCATCATATTCCTCATCGTCATCGGATACCGAGAAAGCAACGGTTATCTTCTGCGCGCCGTCTATAACGTGGTAATTCGTAACGATGTAGCCGTCTTCCGAAATAACAAATCCCGTGCCGTATGAAGTGCCGCCGCTTAAAAGCGATGTCACACCCACTACCGACGGAGAAACCTTTTCAACTATCTCGGGAACAGGCAGGGCATCATCGAGCGCGGCAAGCTGCTCTAAGCTGGGTACTTCTCTGCGCGGTCTTTCTTCTTCCTTACTTGCATTATCGGCAGGGGCATCGGCATCTACGGCAGAGGTGTCATCTACCTCCGAGCTGCTGTTTTCAACCAGATCGTCGCTGAGGCTGCCGCCTGTTATCAGCTTATAGCCGAATATCGAGCCTACGGAAATTACAGCCGCCAGAGCAACTGCTCCCACTGCCATTGCAGCCTTTTTGGCAGCGCCGCCTTTTTTCTTTTTGCCTCCATT
This sequence comes from uncultured Clostridia bacterium, assembly GCA_947632425.1. Lineage (GTDB taxonomy): Bacteria > Bacillota > Clostridia > Oscillospirales > Ruminococcaceae > UBA7477. Next base: position 1,647 of record CANRPG010000040.1, read on the forward strand.
GTTGTTGCCGCCGTTTTCGGGGTAGTAAGTATAGCCGCTTTGAAAACCGGTGTACTGATACTGCTCGGATGCATTTGGCTGCTGAAAGCCGTTTTGCGTATTGTTGTTGTTTTCGTTAAAGTTATTAAGATCCATATATATTACCTCTTTTCAAAGATCGTTTCAAGCCTTGTTTTCCTTTTGTGATTATATGATACCCCCCGAATGTGATAGTTTTATGATAACTGCGAGAATATTTTGTGCAAACTCAGTGAAAACTGTGTGCCGCCCTGTTGACTTTACTAAAAAAGAGTATTATAATATTAAAGAAAAATGCTCCTCCGCGCAAAGCGAAAGAGCATTACAATGCAGCTGAAGTTATTCGGCTGACCTTTCTTCGATATATTTAACTATATCTCCGACAGTTTTCAGGCTCTCAGCCTCCTCATCGGGTATCTTTACGTCAAACTCATCTTCAAAAGCAAGCAAAAGCTCTACAAGCTCCAGTGAGTCTGCGTCAAGGTCGTCCGCCAGAGAGGTCTCGTAAGTAATATCGTCCTCGTCAACGTCAAACTGTTCCAGAATTATCTTTTTTACGGTATCAAACATAATAGTCACCCGCCCTTATCAAATCGTTAGGTATCGTGTTCGCTGTGAACATCTCCTATAGTTAGTATATATGCATTTAAACGCTTCGTCAATACTTTTTTGAAAATTTGGCATATTCAATAATATGATACGCGATAATTTGTTACAACAGTATATTTTAATGAATATAATGAAAGCGCGGAAACGCTGCCTTTCTGTAATAAGGAGAGATAAATATGAAATTTACACCAAACGGCTGCGACCACCTTCTTTTAGGAAGAAGTCTGGCGCACACACTTTCACCGCAGATACACGCCCAGCTTTTTGAAATAACGGGCAAAAAAGGCTCTTACGGCATATGCGAATGTGAACCGCAGGAACTCGGCGATGTCTACAAAACGCTTCGCACGCTTGTGGGGTACAATGTTACTATCCCCTACAAGTGCGATATAATTCCTTTTCTTGACGGTCTTGACGAAACTGCGCAGGTGTGCGGTGCGGTAAACTGCGTTGCCAACACCGAAAAAGGCGCGATAGGCTACAATACCGACATCACCGGCTTTGAATACGCTTTGAAAGCTAACGGGCTCTCGCTTGGCGGAAAGGTGTTGCTTTTAGGCTTTGGCGGCGCAGGAAAGATGATGGCTGCCGCGGCTTTAAGGGCAGGTGCACAGCTCACCGTTGCAGACCTTACTGTTCCCGACATAAACGAGCTTTGCCTGCGGCTTTACAAGAGCGCACAGGCTTGCACTATTGACAGCATAAAAGGCGAATATGACCTTTGCATAAACGCCACGCCTGTGGGAATGTACCCCAAAGTAAAAGGCTGCCCGATAACAGACGAAGTTATAGATAAATGCGGCTCGTTCTTTGACGCTATATACAATCCCGAAAAGACGGTGCTCATACAAAAGGCAGAGGCGCAGGGCAAGCGTTGCGCGAGCGGAATGGAAATGCTTGTGGTGCAGGCGGCGCAGTCGCACACGCTGTGGTACGGCGCAAAGTTTACAGATGAGCAGATAGCGCGCGTTACAAAAAGAACAAGGGAGATACTGAATGGATAAGACTATATTTCTCTGCGGCTTTATGGGCTGCGGCAAAACCACCGTTGGCAAAATACTTGCTGAAAAGTCGGGTCGCAGCTTTTTTGACCTTGACGATCTTATTGTTGAGAGCGAGGGGCGCACAATTCCCGAAATATTCGCACAAAACGGCGAGGAATATTTTCGCGGCGTTGAAAGCAGGCTTATAACCGAGCTTGGCGGCAATACCGTTGTTGCGCTGGGCGGCGGCGCGGTTCTGAGAAAAGAAAACACCGCGGCGGCTAAGCACAACGGTGTTATAGTGTTTATTGATACTGATTTTGATACCTGTTACTCGCGCATTTGCGGCGACAGCAACCGACCGCTCGCTTCTAATGCCGACCGCACCGAGCTGCTGGAGCGTTTTGACAGCCGCTACCCCATATACCGCGCGGCTGGTGATATAATAGTCAGCGGTGACGGCACGCCCGAAGATATTGCCGACAAAATACTTGCCTCTATCAGCTGACACCCTCGATAACAAATATCACATACCCCGGTTCGTATTTCTTTACGATGTCGGGGTTTTTGTCTGCATAAGCAAAAATTTTCTTTGAAAGCCTTTGAGCAACATCTGCAATATCTTTCACTGCCCTTGTCTGCAAAACGGGGCACACCGGCGAGAGCGCTATAACTCTTCTGCCGTCAAGCTCCATTACCCTCAGCGGCCAGATGCTGCACTCAAACGGCTTTTTATCGCCCAGCTTGCAGCCTTTGTTTTTATCTAAAAGATTGCAGCAATAAAGCTCCTCGCCGCCTATCACTTCTTTTGGCATTTTAAGTATTCGCTTGCCGTTTTCAAGATACTCAAACTGCGTATCTTCAAGACTTTCAGCAAGTTCGTCCGTCATAACGGGCGCTTCCCAAAGGTCGCCGTCGTCAAAGCAACAGCATATTCTGCATTTTGCACATTCTTCTCTTGATAATATCTCGCTCAGCATATATGTACGGCGCACGCCAAAAGCGAGCGCCATTCCCTCCCCTTATTATACTATAGTAGACAGCCAGTAAATAAGCCCGTAGACCACCGATGCAAGCGTACCGTACAGTATTACAGGCCCGCTTATTATGAATATCTTCGCGCCAAGGCCCAGAACAAAGCCTTCTGCCTTGAATTCGACTGCCGGTGCGACCACCGAATTTGCAAAGCCCGTTATCGGCACAAGCGTTCCTGCGCCTGCGTGTTTTGCAAGCTTGCTGTAAAGCCCCAGCCCCGTAAGCAGCGCCGATATGAACACCAGCGTTACCGATGCCGCCGCCGCGCTGAGTTTTTCGTCAAGCCCAAGGCTTTGGTAAAGCGTTATCAGGTACTCGCCCAGCATACATATAAGACCGCCTATAATAAAGGCTTTCGGCACATTTATATACGCCTTTGAGCCCTCGCTTGCCTCTTTATACATCTCGTTATACTGCGACTTGCTAAGCTGCATAATATCTCTCCTCTGAAATAGTTTCAAAGATATTATGCCAGTAAATCGGCGGTTTATTCAGCCTTTGTCTGTTCGCTGTCGGTATTTTCCTTATCTTCTTTTTCCTTGTCTTTTTGCGCCTGAGCGGCATCTGCCTTTTCTATCTCTTCTGCAAGTTTATCAAAGTCGGGCAGCTCATCGCGGCATATAACTATATTATTTGAATAAAGCTCTGTCATCTTGTCGGCAGGTATAACTTCCTGCGAATAATTGCCGTATTCATCTATAACATAGCTGCCGCCCCATATGCCAAAGCAGCACCACAGCGTTTTTTCATCTGCCAGCATCTGAACATCGGGCGCGTTTCCGCATTCGCTGAGGGCAAGCATTTTATTTGCAGAAATTCTGTGCAGCGACAAAAACGCGCTGAGCTGGCTTGCACCCCCGTCGTCGTAAATATCAGCCGATATAATATCGCAGAATTCGTCGCCCACATACCAGTCTGGGTGCTGACCGTTCCATATCCAGATTATGTTGTTCAGCCCGTGAAGCTCCGTCATTCTTCTGTACATAAGCTTCCACAGCCACATATACGCGTCTTTGTCTTTGCCCCACCAGAACCAGCCGCCGCCAGCCTCGTTAAGCGGTCTGAACAGCACTGTAACGCCGTTTTCCTGCAAAAGACCAAACTGCGAAGCTATGGTGTCTATGTCTTTGACTATTGCGAGGCACTGCGGTGTTATGCCGCCCTCGCTGCACATGACCTCAAGGTCTTCTATAGGTATCTTGGCTATGTCTATCTCTGTGACCGCCTGCGCTATGTCAAAATCGGTAGTCATTTCTTCGGGTACGTCAGCCGCGCCTTTTGAATAGTAACCGCCGCCGCCCATGGGGTCTGCCCAGTGCCACACATAGCCGACCAGACCACCGTTTTTTGCCCATTCTATGGCGTTTTCAACATCATCGGCATATGAATCGCTTTCGGTATACTGATTAAGATCGCCGAACCTTATCGCAGGGTAATGCCCCGTAAGCTTATAAATAGCATCGGTCTCAGCGGTGGTGCTTACCGTGTCATACTGACCGCTGAGCATATTCTTTCCGTAACACTGCGCAAGATAATTATACACCGCTCGCGTTTTTGCTGTAGCTTTTTTGTTTGAAAGCTGCGGCATTTCTTTATAGGTAAGATCCATTTTTGCAACGGTATCGCTCGCCGTTATTATAATGTAGTCAAGCCCTACCTCGCTGTCGTCAACGAAAAGCCCTATGGTGCTAACGCCCTCTTCAAGGCGTATATTGTCAAAGCCTATCGCCTCAAACTTACCGCTTCCGCTTGTGGTGAAAGAGCTGTACTCGCTGCCGTTTATCCAGAAGGATATATCGCTTTTCTGCTTTTCGCGCGAATTTACCACAAGCACTATGTTGTAATACTGCGTGGCAGGGATCTGCGCGTCATAAGACCAGCCGTCACTTAAACCTATAAGATACTTTCCACCGCTTGCGGTCTCGTCATCCCTCTCCGCGATGTTCTCGGAATACAGCCCCTCCTGCGCCTCGATATTCTGCGTAAACTTGACATATTCCAAAGGGTTGGCTTCTATGACCTTTTCGGCAGATGTAGTCACCTGCACGGGCACTTCTTCCTCTGGCGCACTTGTAACGGGCGCGCTTTCCTGTGCGGTAGTGGTTATGCCGGTTACTTCCGCCTTGCTTTCCGCAGATGAAGAACTGCCGTCTTTGCCGCCGCACGAAACAAGCGTTGCGCCTATCGCGACCGCCGTAAATACACTAAGTATCTTTTTTATACCTGCAAAATGTATGCTCTCTGTTTTTATCCGCATACTTAAAAAACTCCTCTCTTTGTGCCAAAGGGGTCACGCCCCCGTAATGATATATTCTTTGCCCTTTTTAGCCGTAAACGATGTTACTTCGCCGTCAAATGCGGTATCTTCGGCGTTTACGTTTACTTTGCCTGTTATCTTGCATATGCCGTCATGGTCGGCGGTTATCTTCGCTTGCTTTAGTTTCCCTTTTTCCCAGCTTGCGCTTACTTTATAGCCGCCTCGCGCGCGCAGACCTTCAAAACTGCCGCTCTCCCACTGTTTTGGCAGCGCAGGCAGAAGCGTTATCTCGCCGCCCGTGCTTTGCAAAAGAGCCTCAACAACGCCTGCCGCTCCGCCGAAGTTTCCGTCTATCTGAAAAGGCGGGTGGCTGTCAAGCATATTTTTGTTTGTTGAGCGCGAAAGCAGCGCAGTTATGTTGTCATAAACCTGCTGTGGCTGCCACAGCCTTGCCCACATATTTATAAGCCATGCCCTGCTCCAGCCGGTGTGACCGCCGCCGTATTTCAGCCTGCGCTCCAGTGTTGCTTTTGCTGCATCGGCAAGCTCGGGCGTTTTGCGAACGGTTATCTGCTCTGAAGGGTACAGCGCGAACAGCTGCGATACGTGCCTGTGACCCGGTTCTGCCTCGTCGTAGTCCTCTGCCCATTCCATTATCTGTCCGTACTTGCCTATCTGCGGTCTTGGCAGCTTATCTCTGAGCGCTATAAACCTTTCCGCGCCATCTTTGCCCAGTATCTCAGCCGCGGTAATAACAGCCGTAAAAAGGTCGTATATTATCTGGCTGTCCATAGAAGGTCCTGCGCATACCGAGCCTTTTACGCCGTCTTTCGTGATATACGTATTTTCGGGCGATACTGAAGGGCAGGTAACAAGCTGACCCTTGCCGTTGTCTATAAGAAAATCTTCATAAAACTGCGCCGCTTCAAGCATAGTGCCATACTTTTCTTCTAGAAAGCTTTTGTCCAGCGTGAACCTGTAATGCTCCCACAAATGAAGGCACAGCCACGCCGCTCCCATAGGCCACTGCGTTCCCGGCGTCCACAAGTCCTGCGGCGCGCAATCGCCCCAAAGGTCGGTGTTGTGGTGGCATACAAAACCTTTGCAGCCATACATAAGCCGCGCCGTTTGCCTGCCTTGAGGGCGCATTTTTTCTATAAGGTCAAAAAGCGGCTCGTGAAGTTCTGACAGATCGCAGCTTTCTGCGCACCAGTAGTTCATCTCGGTGTTTATGTTTATCGTGAATTTGCAGCCCCACGCAGGCCACATATCCTTGTTCCAAATTCCCTGCAAATTCGCAGGCAGAGTGCCCTTTCTGCTGGAAGATATAAGCAGGTATCTGCCAAAGTTGAAGTACATCTCCGCCAGTTTGTTGTCTGCCGCAGTGCCGATATTTTCAAGCCGCTTGTCAGTTGGCAGGCTGCTTTCGCCGTTATCGCAAAGAGTGATACTGCACCTGTCAAACAGCTCTTTGTAGTCTTTTATATGATCTTTAAGTATATCAGCAAAGCCCTTTGCCGCCGCTTTTTCGCAGGTATCTATACTTGCCGCGCGGTAGCTCTCACAGCCGTGGTAATAGCTTGTTTCGCAGGCAAAATAGATAGTCGCCTCGCTTGCGCCTTCAACGCATATATTCATGCCTTTCGCATACGGCTTCACATCGGCTTTCACCTTTATGCAGCAGGCAAAATTTATGCCGTTTATGCCGCCCATGCCGCCGCTGTACATAAGTGTATCATCACTTGCAGGGCGGTTTTCGTCTATATAGTCGTCCCTGCCGTCCAAACGGATCGAAAAAGATACCAGCGGCTGCGTGCATTTTATATTCACCGCAATAACGCTGTCGGGGTGAGATGCTATAACAGTGCGTGTATACCTTGCACCCGTTTTTTCGTCTGTAAACTCTGTAACTGCTACCGCTTTTGAAATATCAAGGCTTCTGCGATAATTTATAACATCTCCCTCAAAAGGCATATCTATATACATAGAACCAAGAGTCTGGTAATGAGGCTGGTTTACAGGCGTTCCGCTGAAGCACTCGGTAACTATCTTCTCCGCCTCGGGTATCCTGCCTTCCATCAGCAGTGTGCGAACCTTGTCAAGGTTTTTAAGAGCAGAGGGGTTATTGCGCTCTCTTTTGCCGCCCGACCACACGGAATCTTCATTCAGCTGCAACTCCTCGCACTTTGCCCTGCCGAAAACCATTGCGCCAAGTCTGCCGTTGCCAACCGGCAGAGCTTCGTTCCAGTCGTTTGCCTCGCTCTCATAAAAAAGCAATTGCGAACGCTTATCCATTGCCTTATCCCCCCAAGTTCTAAAAATGCAAATATATATTTAGTATAGCACATTTGCGCCCGGATTGCAAGCCCCGGATGCCGAAAAAAGGCGCCCGCCAAAGCGAACGCCGATATATTCTTTTTATATTACGGCAAATTTTTTACAAGCTCGCGCTCTTTTGCCGTTTTGTATATAGCATCTGCGATCGCCTTTGCATATGCATCGCAGTTGTCGTCAAAAAGCTGATTGTCCTGCCCGTCCTGCATAAAGCCAAGCTCCACAAGGCAAGAGGGCATATTAGTTTCCCTGTTCACCTGATAATTCACATACTCGTTGCCGCGGTAGCCGAAGTTCACGCCCCTGTCCTGCGTAACGCCAACGCCCTTCAGCCCGTCAAGAATATTCTGCGCCAAAGCAGTGTCATTTTCGGGCCTTTCGTTGTGCACCCACACTTCAACGCCCTGCGCCTCTCCGTCATAATAATTTCTGTGCAGAGAAACAAATATCACAGCATTTGAGTCATTCGCAATTTTGCAGCGGTCGTCCAGCGTAACGTACACATCATCGCTTCTCGTCATAACAACGTTTACGTCCATATTTTTCAGATACTTTTCAACAAGCTTCGCCACTCTCAGGCAGTCGTCCTTTTCATAACGCTTGCCGTCAAAGTCTGTAGAGCCAACGTCCTCGCCGCCGTGACCTGCATCTATTACCACCGTAAACAGCGAATTATCCACAGGCTGCGCCACGCTATCGGGCGTCTCCTGCTGAGATGATACCACCTGAGCCCCAGCTTTCACAGCCGATGAGCTGTCGTCTTTTGAAAGCGCGCCCTTTATCGCTCCCACCAGCGCGCTTATCAGCATAACTATGCCGACTATCAGCGCAATAAGAGCCACCAGAGCAATTATTACCCTGTCCCACAGTATTCTGTATTTTTTCTTTCTTGGGGTATTTTTGGCAGGCTGTATGTTTCTTTCCTCGTCCATGTAAAATTGTCTCCCTTCCTGACTTTTTGTTCTACAATGTTTTTTCTATCTCTGTTGTTTCGTCGCAGTATTCGCAGACGGCTTGTCCGTCTTTAATAACAAAATAATGCGGCAGATATTTTTCTGTATTTGTAATGCATTTTTCGTTGCTGCATTTTATATCACTGCGCACCTCGCCTTTGAAAAGCGGCGCAGGTTTCAGGCTTTTTTCAAGTATCAGCAGAATAAGCGCCATTCTTACATACATACCGCAGTTTGCCTGCTTGAAATACATCGCTCTCGGGTCGTCGTCAACGCCTATGGTTATCTCGTCAACTCTCGGCAGGGGGTGCAGAACGACTAAGTCTTTCCTTGCCTTTTTCATCTTTTCTTCATCGAGAACATACACATCTTTCTGCTCCAAATACTGCTGCTGCGATGCAAACCGCTCTCTCTGTATCCTCGTCATATAAAGCACGTCAAGGTCTGCAATAGCATCTTCAAGTCTTTCTTCCTCGCGGTACTCCGCGTGATGCTCGTCAAGTATTTTCTTTATATACTGCGGCAGCTCCAACTCTTTTGTAGATATAAGCACAAACCTGTTGTCGGGCATACAGCTCATTGCTTTTATAAGCGAGTGCACCGTCCTGCCGTTTTTAAGGTCGCCGCACATACCTATCGTCAGGCCGCTGAGTTTCCCTTTTGTTTCATAAAGAGTAAGAAGGTCTGTAAGCGTCTGCGTCGGGTGAAGATGACCGCCGTCGCCTGCATTTATAACCGGGCACTCTGCCGATATCGCAGCCGCCTTTACAGCTCCGGGGCTGGGGTGGCGCATTACAAGAATATCACCGTATGTGCTGACTATTTTTGTGGTGTCTTTTATGTTCTCGCCCTTTGCGACCGATGAAGTTGACGGGTTGTCAAAACCTATCAGCGAACCGCCCAGCCGCAGCATTGCCGCCTGAAACGACATCTGCGTTCTTGTTGACGGCTCATAAAACAGCGTTGCCATTATCTTGCCTGCACACCTTTGTGTGTACCTTTCGGGGTGCTGCATTATCTCATGCGCAAGCACTACTATATCTTCCCACCAAACGGTCGAATAATCGCTCAGATCTATAAGGTCTATATATTCATCGCGCATACTGTTCGCTCCATTCGCTGTAATATTGTAATATTACATTTTATTATAACATATCGCCGCTGTTTTTGCAAGTACCTTTTAACGACGTTATCAGCCCTTTGTATTCTTCTGCCGACATCATTGAATTTACTATATCCAGAAGAGCTTTAGATGAAACGCACGGCACATTCAGCTTTTTGCACATTTCTTCGCGCAATCTGCGGCTGTTTCTGCTGCCTGATATGCCGTCCTCTATAAACTGCTGCATAGTCACTCTGTCGCCGTTTCTTTCGCCGCAAAACTGCACGCCGCACCTTTGCAGTGCCTCGCAAATGAGCTGCGGCTCAATGCCCTCAACGCCCAGCTTGCCCTCTTTTGAAGGCGCAGTTTTTCTCTTTTCCTTGCCAAAAATTTCGGGCACATATGCGTTATATATCTTAGCGCCCTCGCCTGCAACGCTCTTTATCCTGCCGCGTATCATATTGCCTGCGCTGTCGCTGTCGGTCATTATGATGATACCCGTAGTCTTAGCGTAATGCCTTATCAGCGACTGAATATCCTTGTCTTTATATATGCCGAAACCGTTTGTAACGATTATCACCGCATCAACTATCTGCGAGAGATGTATCTTGTCATACTTGCCTTCGACTATTATCGCCTGTTCAATATGCAGCATGGCTATTTCTCCAGCATTTCGGTAATGCAGCGCTCCAGCAGTATGCGGTCGTCTGTCCTCATCTGCTTTGACTGCATATCGGCTTTTGCAATCGAAGTTATGCACCTGCGTATGCGCTGTTCGCTCACGCCGCGGCAGTCGTTGAAAGCGTGCCTTATAACAAACGTGCGGTTCTTGGCGTACTCAAAATCTTTGGCTATGTCTTCCGCGCTCTTGCCGGCAGGCATTGCAGCCTTCGCCCTGTATATATCAAGAAAAGAGCGCGCGAGAGTAGCAATAATTATCTGCGTTGGTGTCTGCATATCGTAAAGGTCGCTGACCATATTGAATGCCGCGTCGGCGTTTCGCTTCAGTATAAGCCCAGCCAGCTTGAAAACATCAGCCTCAAGCCTGCGCGCGCACAAAAGGTCTATGTCGTCTTTCGTTATCTCCCTGCCGTCTGCGTATGCTGTAAGCTTGCTTATCTCGGAATTTACAGCCGCCTGTTCGCAAAGGCATTTTTCGGCAAGGTATGCAGCATTTTCGCTGTTTATTACGCCGCCAAGTTTCTTCACCCTTGACATAATGACCTTTGAAAGCTCCTCGGGCGTTTTAAAGGCAAATTCATAAACATCGCCCACCTTGCCGCAGGCGTTTTTCAGCTCGTTGTTCGCGGCGGTGATGTTGTTTCTGCCTTTGTATATATCAAT
>CANRPG010000041.1 GCA_947632425.1 uncultured Clostridia bacterium
ACGGCTGCTCTTGTTTTCTGCTCATCGTGCAGACTTCTGCGAATGATGTAGTAGATGTCCATTATAGATTTTGCCGTGAGTACTCCTCTGAATTTTCGGTTTGACGCGGCGAGGAAAACATCGAGCGCGGCTTTTGAAAACGGCTCACGGTTTTGCAGAACATCAATGACTACACAAGTATCTATAACTGCCGTCATACTCTGTCAAGCCTTTCTTCCCGCGCCTCTTCGGGAGTAATGTCGGCAGGAATTATCCCTAAAAGCGACTTGGCGGTTTCCACTCTGTCGGCGTTCGGGTTTGTAAGTTTTGCGACTACCTTGCCGTTTTTGGTGATGTAGACATCTTCGCTTTCGGCAAGCGTCAGATACTTTCCAAGATTGAGTTTAAATTCGGTAGCTGTAACAGACATAGTAAGCACCTCCTGTAAGTAGTGTTTGCTTTCCCTATATCTATTATACTCAAATCGAACGATTTTGTCAAGAGCTTCGTTCGATATTTTAAAAAATTCTTGCTTCTAGCTCAAAACCGCAGAAAAAACGGCTTTGCAAAAAATATTACCGAGTCGGAAATTGTTTCGCAGCTTATGAAAATGTACCGCGCACTGGCGGGCAGCGAACAGAAATAATAAAAAGGAGTTGTTGCATATGCAGCAGCTCCTTTGTTGTGTGAATTAGTTCTTTACGCCCTTGCCTTGTGCGCTGTCATTTTATACAGCTGCTGCCCGTGCTGACCGAGCAGCATTTGCTTGCGCCTGCCGAAGTACATCGAGCACAGGAAAACCATGCACAGCACCCACGTAACGGGCTCTGTAACGCACGTGCCGAGGAAACCGAAATGCGGTATCAGAAACGCCGCCGAGAATATCTTCATGCCAAGCTCTATGCTGCTTGAAACGAGCGGAGCTATCTTGTGACCGAGCGCCTGCATTGCGTTTCTCATGCATATAAGCAGCCCAAGCGCGGGGTAGAACGGGAAGTGCAGCCGCAGGCTCAGTACGCCGTTGCGCACGATGAATTCGCTGTCGGTGCCGGTAGTGAAGCGTATCAGCGCGCCTCCGAAAAGGTACACCACCGCGCAGGAGAACACGCCCCATATCATCTCCATAGCCATTACCTGCTTTATGCCGGCGTCCATTCTGGCAAACTTTTTCGCGCCGCGGTTCTGACCGATAAACGTTGCGGCGGCAGTAGAAATAGAACTCAGCGGCGACATGAATATTACGATTATTCGCCTTGCAGCGGTGTAAGCCGAAATGTATATCTCGCCCAGTGCGTTGTTAGCCCTCTGGAAGATGACAGAACCCATGTCAACAACGCTTATCATAAATGCCATAGCCATGCCGTTCACCAGCATTTCGCCAAGCATCTTTTTCTCAAGGCGCATATCCTCGCCCGAGGGGAGTATATCTTTGTATTTTCTGAAAAGGTGTATTCCGCACAGCGCCGCCGAAACAGTCTGCGAAAGCACCGTTGCCACAGCTGCGCCTGCTATGCCCATACCTATGAATTTTACAAAAAGCACGTCGGTTATAACGTTAAGCACGCTTGAAAAGATCAGGTAGTAAAGCGGCGTTCTGCTGTTGCCCACAGCGCGCAGTATGCAGGAGAACATATTGTATGCCACCGTTGAAGCCATTCCTGCGCAGATTATAGTGATGTATACATAAGCATCGTGGTATATCGCGCCGCGCACGTTCATCATTTCAAGCAGCGGTCTCATAAACATAACAGATGCAGCCGTCAGTACGGTCGCAACAATAACATTGAGCTTTATCATGTGCCCTATCGAGCGCTTCAGCGAGCGTATATCCTGCGCGCCGAAATACCTCGAGGAAACAAGCGCGTAGCCGTTGTTCATGCCCTGCGCGAAGTTGATTATCAGCGACCACAGCGCCGAGACCGCGCCTATCGAGGCTATTGCGCCGTCGCCGAGCGTGTAGCCGCATACCATGGTATCTACCATGTTGTATACCTGCTGAAACAGATTGCCGATAAGAAGCGGCAGCGCGAACGCGAGAATGAGTTTTACGGGATTGCCATGTGTAAGATCTTTTGTGTGCATTTTTCTCCTTTGCCCTTAGGTGTTTTGTAGTGTTGTTAGTTCCATATATTTGCAGCCGTTTGCAAGGTCTTTCCATGCAAAGCGATCGTTTTCGTAGATCAAATAGCTGTGCGGTGAGTTTTCTTTCGGTATAGAAACAGAGCCGCAGTTTATATGCATAACGCCGTCTGTATTTTCATACTTTGGTATGTGCGTGTGTCCGTATAGAAGCACATCGCAATTTTTATTCTGCGGAATGTTATGCCCGTGGCAGGCGTACACCGAAATACCGTCAAGATAAATAAGCGCGTACTCTGACATTATATGAAAGTCGAGCATCATCTGGTCAACTTCGCTGTCGCAGTTGCCTTTTATGCAGAGGATTTTGTCTTTCATACCGTTCAGTATATTAGCGACTTCTTTCGGCTGATAGTCCTGCGGCAGATCGTTTCGCGGCCCGTGGTATAAAATATCACCCAGCAGCAAAAGTTTGTCGGCGCGTTCGTCCTCAAACGCATTTGCTAAACGCTCACACCAGTAAGCAGAGCCGTGTATATCAGAGGCTATAAACAGCTTCATATGACCATTCCTTAAATATATTTTCAAGCATATTATAGCACCGCCAAAGGATTTGTCAAGCGGTTTTTCAAACTTTTTTCAAAATCGTGATTATGTATAAAAACCTTTTCACTTGCTTAAAAAATCTATCTAAAATCACGCTTTTGTTTGACAAGCCGCCCGTTTTGTGATACAATGTTCTAAACGATATAGGAAAGGTCTGTTTTTATGAAACTTACAACTGTTTTGTTTGACCTTGACGGCACCTTGCTGCCTATGGACAACGATAGTTTTACAAAAGAATATTTCAAACTGCTTTGCAAAAAAGTTGTGCCGCTGGGCTATGACCCCGACGAGCTTGTTGCGGCTATCTGGAAAGGCACTGCCGCGATGGTGGCAAACGACGGCGTTATTATGAACGACAAGGCTTTCTGGAAAACATTTGCAGAGATAATGGGCGAGCGCGTTTACGACGATATGCCCGTGTTCGATGAGTTTTACCGCAGCGATTTCAACGAGGCACAGCACATGTGCGGCAAAAATGAAACGCTTATCGCCTTGGTGCATGATCTGAAAGCGCGAGGCTTCAAAGTCGCGCTGGCAACAAACCCTATCTTTCCTGCAACGGCTACAGAGAACCGCATACGCTGGGCAGGCTTTGAGCCGGAGGACTTCGAGCTGTACACCACATACGAAAATATAGGCTACAGCAAGCCGAACTTGGAGTATTATAAAGAAATTGCAAAACGCCTCTCGGTGCAGCCGCAGGAATGCCTTATGGTCGGCAACGACGTGGGAGAAGATCTGGTGGCGGCGCAGATCGGTATGCGCACATTCCTGCTTACCGACTATGTTATAAACCGCAAAAATGAAGATATCTCTCAGCAGGCGCGCGGCAACGCAGACCAGCTCAGGATACATATAGATTATCTTTCATCTCTTGAATAATAGAGGAGTGGTATAATGGAAGAGCGTATCGACCTTTTGAAAAAGCGCAAGAAAGGGCTTTTGCGCATAGTGTTCAGCCGCACGGGTGTGGTTATACTTCTGCTTTTGGCGGCGGTGGCGCTGTTTTTGGTATCGCAGATATTTTTTGCAGGGCTGATCAACGGCATAATGGGCGGCGTCAGCATATTCAATATAATCATAATCATTTTTCTTGTGAATACAGATATGGATTCTTCCGCGAAGATAACCTGGATAGTCGTGATAATGCTGACATCGGTGTTTGGCGCGCTTTTCTATCTGTATACCAACACCAACAACGGCGGCAAAAAGGTCAGGAAACTGTGCAGCGAGATGATAGAAAAGCACAAAAGCGACATCACGCAGGACAGCGATACTTTCACGGCTCTGCAAAACGAGAGCATAGCGACCGCGCAGCTTGTAAAGTACCTTGGCAACAGCGGCGCTTTTCCTGTAACTCGTCATAACAGGGTAACTTATTACCCACTTGGCGAGGATAAATTTGCCGATATGATTTACGAGCTTAAAAAGGCTGAAAAGTTCATTTTTATGGAGTATTTCATAGTTGACGAGGGCAGAATGTGGGGCAGCATACTAAGCATACTCGCTGAGAAAGCAAAGCAGGGTGTAGATGTCCGCGTTATGTATGACGGCACTTGCGCGATATCTCTGCTGCCTTATAACTACCCAGAAATGCTGAGCAAACTGGGTATAAAATGCAAGATGTTCTCGCCGATAAAGCCGTTTGTTTCAACGCATTACAACTACCGCGACCACCGCAAGATACTTGTCATAGACGGCAAAGTCGGCTTCAACGGCGGTGTGAACCTCGCAAACGATATAGTGCGGTTCGGTCACTGGAAAGATACCGCGATAAGGGTGCAGGGCAAGGCTGTTGACAACATGACACTGATGTTTCTGAATATGTGGTGTCTTGACGAAAAAGAAAGCGATCATTCGCCGTTTTTGAATATGGCAGACTGTCCCGTATTTGAAGAAGAAAAAGGCTATGTCATTCCCTACGGCGACAGCCCGCTTGACCGCGATAAGGTCGGCGAAAAGGTGTATATGGATATTCTTGACCGCGCAGAAAAGTATGTGCACATAATGACACCTTACCTGATACTTGACGATGAACTGCTCACCGCGCTGAAGTTTTCAGCCGAAAGGGGAGTGGACACAAAGCTTATCCTGCCCGGCATACCCGACAAAAAAGCGGTGTATTCGCTCGCGAAAACATACTTCAGAACGCTTATGGACAGCGGCGTTGAGATATATCTGTATACGCCCGGTTTTGTGCACGCAAAGATGTTTGTATCAGACGATATAAAGGCGGTGGTCGGCACGATAAACCTCGATTACAGAAGCCTTTACCACCACTTTGAGTGCGGAACTTTCCTGTATGACGTTGACTGCATAGGCGATATAAAGCGCGATTTTGAAAACACTCTTTCAAAGTGCGAAAGGGTGACTTATGATAGCATAAAAAAAGAGAGCTTTTTTACAAAGCTCCAAGGCAGGGTAATGAGGCTTTTTGCACCGCTGCTGTGATATATAAAGGCACACGCCGCTTCGTTTTTCGGAGCGGCTTTTTTGTGCGCTGTGCTCTTTTTCTTTTTCATAAACATAAGCATATTCTTTTTCTTTATCTTTATCTGTAGCTTTTGCAGCTTTTGCATGCAATTGCAGCTTTGCAGAAATTCAGATGCAACATCACCAAATACGATATGCCGGTTTTGTACAAAATGCAGAACTTTTATTTTGCAGTACATATAAATGTACAGTAAGCTTTAGAGGTATTGACTTTGATATTTTGTAGGTCTATAATAAAAATAATATAAAACAAAGGCGGTGACAACTTGAACACAGCGCATATACGAGATTATGACAACGCTTTGCAGACTGTTGAAGAGCATTGCATAAATGTGGCAAAATACGCCGCGCTGTTTGGCAGGCAGGTGAAAATGGAAAGGCTTGCGGCGCTTTCGGGGCTGCTGCACGATATGGGCAAAATGTCCGATGATTTTGAAAAGTACATACGCGGCAGCACGGAGTTTTCAAGGGGAAGCATAGACCACTGTT
Organism: uncultured Clostridia bacterium; assembly: GCA_947632425.1. Classification (GTDB taxonomy): domain Bacteria; phylum Bacillota; class Clostridia; order Oscillospirales; family Ruminococcaceae; genus UBA7477. The sequence goes on from CANRPG010000041.1 coordinate 5,647, forward strand.
TTGCAGGCGCTAAGTATCTGCTTGAAGCGGCAGGCGGCGATGTTTCTCTGCACAAGACAGCCTGTCTTGTGGGCAGGGTGATACTTTCTCACCATGGGCTGCACGACTGGATAACAGACGACTGCGAAGACTATTATCTTTACCGCACGGGTAAAGACGACAGGTATGCACAGATAGCAGAAAACTTCAAAGGGCTTTCATACGGCGGCGAGATAAAAGCGCTTTTAGAGGCGGCAGAAAAAGAGTACACCGAGATAACATCTGCGATGAAAAGGCTTGTTACCGAAATGGCGCTGCCCGACATCCGCAGCAAAAACAAGGCTCTCGCGTTTTATTACGGAATGACCGAGCGGCTGCTGACTTCCATGCTGATAGATGCCGACAGGACTGACACGGCGCAGTTTATGTCGGGCGCGGCAGAGGAAAAAGAGATCGACACGGTGGCTCTTTGGGAAGAAATGAACGGCAAACTTCAAAGCAAGCTGGGCGCATTTACAGACAGCGGAAAGATAGCCATGCAAAGAAAAAGCATCTCTGAGCGGTGCTATGAATTTGCGAAAAATGAGGTAGGCTGCTGCAAGCTTGTTGTTCCCACGGGCGGCGGAAAAACACTTTCTTCTCTGCGGTTTGCTATAGAATACTGCCGCAGACACGGAAAGAAAAGAATTATTTATGTTGCTCCGTTTTTGTCAATTCTGGAGCAGAACAGCGATGAGATACGCTGCGTTGCAGGTGATGAGGCATTTTTGGAACATCACTCCGATGCGGCTTTCAAGATGGAGCAAAACGGCGGCGACGAGCTGCAAGATTACGAGCTTCACTGCGAGCGTTGGAACAGCCCTGTTATCGCGACCACAATGGTGCAGTTTCTGAACACGCTGTTTTCTGACAAAACATCGTCGGTGCGGCGTATGCACAGGCTGTGCGACTCGGTGATAATAATCGACGAGATACAGTCTTTGCCGATAAAGTGCGTGTGGCTGTTTGATCTGGCAATAAATTACCTTACGCGCATATGCGGCGCGGCAGTGGTGCTGTGCTCTGCAACTCAGCCGCAGTTTGAAAAGCTGGAAGGCTATCCGCTGCTGATAGACGAAAGTTCCATGACGGGCGATATTACACAAGACCTTGAAGTTTTCAAGCGTACAGAAATTATAAACTTAGTAACATCAGGCGGTATGACTTTTGAAGAAGCTGCGCGGCTGTGTGCGGACAAGCAAAAAGAGTATGCAAGCCTTCTGGCGATAGTGAATACAAAGCCTGCCGCAAAGGCACTTTATCAGCAGATAAGAAGTATTACAGATGTTGAGACGGTGCATCTGAGCACGGATATGTGCCCTCAGCACAGGAGAGAGGCTATAAAGCTTCTGCGGCAAAAGCTTAAAAACAACGAGCCTGTGATATGCGTTTCAACGCAGCTTATTGAAGCAGGCGTGGACGTTTCTTTCGGGTGCGTGGTGCGTTCTCTGGCAGGAATGGACAGCGCGGCGCAGGCGGCAGGAAGATGCAACCGCCACGGCGAGAAAGGGAGAATATGCCCTGTGTATCTCGTGAAATTAAGCGAAGAAAGTCTTGTAGGTCTTGGCGAGATACAAAGCGCGCAGGACGTTTCAAGAGATCTGCTTGACAGTGACAAAGATTATAAAGATATGCTCGGCGTGGAATTTATGGCGGAGTATTTTGGAGAGTTTTATAAGGAAAACAAAGACGAACTGGGATTTCCTATAGAGAAGCCAAAAACAAATCTTGTTGAGCTTCTTTCTCTCAACAGCGACAGAAGCACGGTTTGCGGAAGAAAGCAGCCGGATATGACTTCGCAGGCATTCAAGACGGCAGGGCAGAATTTTTCGGTGATAGACGAATTTGGCAGCGGTGTTATTGCTCCATACAACGATGAGGCAAAGGGGCTTATTGCGCAGCTGAATGAATTTCACACGCCGGCGCAGGTAAATGCGCTTATGAGAAAGGCTCAGCAGTATATGGTAAATGTAAACGACCGAAAGCTTAACGAGCTTGCATCGATAGGTGCGGTGTTCGCGCTGAAGTCGGGGGTATATGCTCTTGATGAGAGATACTACGACAGCGAATACGGCTTGACCGATGAGCCGACGGCAGACGGTACTATAATTTTATGAAAGGAGTGAGCGATATGAGCAGACCTACATCACAAAACAGTGTTGAGTTCAAGGTGTATGGCAAGCAGGCGCTGTTTACAGATGTTCTTACTAAATCGGGCGGTGAACGCTGCACTTATATGATACCGACATATGAGGCTCTCAAAGGTATATTGCACAGCATTTACTGGAAGCCGACGATAATTTGGTATGTAGACAGCGTAAGGGTGATGAACCCTATAGTCACTTACCGCAGGGGCGTAAGACCTATAACATTCAACGGCAAGAACGATCTGGCGTACTATACATATCTTGAAGATGTGTGCTATCATGTCAAGGCGCATTTTGAGTGGAACATGAACCGCCCGGAGCTGGAGAGCGACCGCAATTTTCAAAAGCACCTTGCAATTGCAAAACGCATGATAGAACGCGGCGGCAGGCGTGATATTTTCCTCGGCACAAGGGAGTGTCAGGGGTATGTTGAGCCGTGCGGATTTTACAGCGGCGAGAGTGCGTATAGCAAAGTACCCGAGATACAATACAGTCTTATGTACCACGGTATAACATACGCAGATGAAGCTGTTCTTGACGAGGACAAAGGCATGATGACAGTGAGATTCTGGCAGCCTGTAATGAAAAACGGCGTGATAGATTTTATTCCGCCCGAAGAATGTACCATAAAAAGGCATATACGCAAAATGAACATAAAGCCTTTTGGTGAGGACAAAAAGAACTTTTCGGCTGTCGATGACCTTTTGGGAGGTGATGTGAATGAGTTGGGAGAATGAACTCTACAGCGTATATGAAACGCAGTACGGCAAAGAGACCGACGACGGCATAGCTTTGATGCCTGTTTCACATTCTACTGCAAATGCGCAGATAGAAGTAACGCTTGATGCGCAAGGCGAATTTGTTACCGCGCGCGGACTTTCAAAGGAAGAAGGTCAGAATACGCTTATACCGGTTACGAAGGCTTCAGATGGTCGTACAAGCGGCATAGCGCCCATGCCTTTTGCCGATGAGTTGAAGTACACAGCAGGGGACTTTGGCGCGTTTTCAGATGACAAAAGCAAATTCTTTCTTGCGTATTCAGAACAGTTGCAGGCGTGGCATGAAAGCTCTTACACTCATCCTGCTGTAGATGCTCTGTACAAATATATCATAAAAAAGAGCATGGTCAAAGATCTGATAGCGTGCGGTGTACTAAAGGTAAACAGCGAGACGGGCAAGCTTGAAATGTGCGAGAAAATCACAGGAGATGCGATCGAAAAGTCTTTTGTAAGATTCAGGATAAACGGTTTGGACGAGCCGCAGACGTGGAAAAGCAAAACGCTCTCTGATGCGTTCATAGAGTGGAATGCATCGCAGATGACGGACACGCAGCTTTGCTATGCAACAGGTAAAGTATTGCCCGTTGCCTCAAAACACCCGTCAAAGATAAGAAGCACAAACGACAAGGCAAAGCTTATCTCTGCAAATGATGACAGCGGCTTTACATACCGTGGGCGATTTACGAGCTCTGATGAAGCGCTGACGCTTTCGTATGATTTTTCGCAGAAGATGCACAACGCTCTGAAATGGCTGATACAGCGGCAGGGAATGTCGTTTGACACGCTTACAATGGTAGTTTGGGCAAGCACGATGCAGCCGCTGCCAGATATACAGAGCGCGGGTATTTTGGACGATGATATTTTTGAAGAAGATGCGCCGGTCATTGATACTCAGAAGATATACTGTGAACTTTTGAGAAAAAGAATTTTGGGCAGTAATGGCGAAATGCCCGTAAATACAAAGATAATGCTTATGTGCGTTGACGCTGCCACAACCGGCAGACTTTCTGTGTCGCTTTATACAGAGCTTGAAGGCTCAAAGTTTATGGAAAACCTGATAAAATGGCATGAAGACACCGCGGCTGTAAGGTGGTATTCAAAGCAGAAAAAGCGTGCGATAAATTCGTTCAGCGTATACAATATAATAAACTGCGCGTTTGGCAGCGAAATGACGAAAGGTCTGGAGTGCAAAAAGGAGATACTGAAAGATAACATTCTTCGCCTGATACCGTGCATAACGCAGGGCAGACCGCTGCCGAAAGATATCGTTAACGCGCTTTGCAGAAAAGCATCAAACCCTTTGGCGTACGAAAAAAGCTACAATCACCGCAATGTGGTAGAGACCGCCTGCGGTATGATAAGAAAACAAAACATTGACAGAAAGGAAGGGATCACCGCTATGGCATACGATCCGACAATAACAGACCGCAGCTATCTTTACGGCTGTCTGCTGGCAGTTGCAGATGCTGCTGAACGCGACAGCTACGAAAACGACGGCGACAGAGTTACAAATGCACGAAGATACTGGAGCGCATTTTCGGGCAGACCTTACAGAACGTGGAGGATAATCGAAGAGAGGCTAAGACCGTATCTTGACAAGCTGGGAAAGAAGTCCGTTCGTTATGAAAAAATGATAAATGAACTTATGGACAAAATGGGTATCGAACAGTTTTCGGATAACTCGGCGCTTAGCCCTGCATACCTGCTCGGATACCACCATTACACAAACAAAATATATACAAAGAAAGTGGAGGAATAATATATGCTTACCAAAAAGATCGATTTTACAGTATTAATTACAGCGACAAATGCGAACCCCAACGGTGATCCGCTGAACGGCAACCGCCCTCGCGAGAGCTTTGAGGGCTTCGGTGAAATATCCGATGTATGCATTAAAAGAAAGATACGCAACCGCTTGCAGGATATGGGCGAAAAGGTATTCGTGCAGTCTGATGACCGATGTGATGACGGTTGCACAAGCCTTGCTGACAGGGTAAAGAACTGCGAGGCTCTGAAAGCTATTAGCAAGGGCAAGAATACCGACCGCGATATTTACGCCAAAACTGCCTGTGATGAGTGGATAGATGTGCGCAGCTTCGGTCAGGTGTTTGCGTTCAAAGATGATTCCGTCTCGGTAGGCGTGAGAGGCCCTGTGAGCATACAGCAGGCGATGAGCGTTTCGCCCGTTGACATAGTAAGCATGCAGATAACAAAAAGCGTCAACGGTGAAAGCGGCAAAGAGGGCAAGGCTTCCGATACCATGGGTATGAAACATCGTGTGCCATTTGCTCTGTACGTTATAAATGGCAGTATGAATTGTCAGCTTGCCGAAAAGACAGGCTTTTCAGACGAAGATGCCGCCAAGATAAAAGAGGCTCTCTGCACGCTTTTTGAAAACGATGCTTCCTCGGCGAGACCCGAGGGAAGCATGGAAGTTTGCCGCGTATACTGGTGGGAGCATGACTGCAAAACGCCGAAGGTGAGCTCGGCAAAGGTACACCGCAGCGTGAAAATTTCTCTTAAAGAGGGCGTGACAATGCCGAAGTGTTTTGAGGACTATGATATAACCGTAGAAGACTGCGGCGTTTCGCCCGAAGTTATTGACCTTTTGTGATGTACAGCGAGGACGAGTATCTTCAGCTTTCGGGAATACAGCATTTTGCGTTTTGCCGCCGCCAGTGGGCTCTTATACATATAGAGCAGCAGTGGGAGGAAAATTTCCGCACCGCTGACGGCAGGCTGATGCATGAAAGAGCGCATGACAGTTCTCTGAAAGAGCACAGAGGGAATATCATCATCGCAAGAGGTATGAGGGTTTCTTCTGCCGAATACGGCATCAGCGGCGAATGCGATGTAGTGGAGTTTCACCGCGATGAACAAAACGGAGTATTTATTCGTACTCTTGGGGGAAAGTATCTGCCTGTGCCTATAGAGTATAAACGCGGCAGCGAAAAAGAGACCGACTGCGATAAATTGCAGCTTTGCGCGCAGGTTATGTGCCTTGAAGAAATGCTGTGCTGCGAGATAAACAGCGGATATATTTATTACGGCGAACCGAAAAAACGCAGCGCGGTCGAAATGACCGGCGAGCTGAGAAAAAGCACTGCTGCGCTCCTGCGCGAAATGCATGAGCTCTACGACCGCCGCTACACGCCAAAAGTGCGGCGCACAAAGTCGTGCAACGCATGTTCGCTGAGCAATATATGCCTGCCGTCGTCAGAAAAGCTAAGCGCGGCGCACTATATCAATGAAATGCTGGAGAACGACTTATGAAAAAATTACTGAATACTCTGTATATCCTTACGCCCGACAGATATTTGTCGCTGGACGGCGAAAACATCGTTGTATCTGCCGAGCATAAAGAGATAAGCCGTATGCCGCTGCATAATCTTGAGAGCATAATTGCGTTCGGTTCGGCAGGTGCAAGCCCTGCGCTTATGGGCAAATGTGCGGCAGAAAAACGTGAGCTTGTGTTTATGTCGCGCTCGGGCAGATTTCTTGCACGTGTTGAGGGAGAAGAAAGCGGCAACGTGCTTTTAAGGCGCAAGCAATACCGTGTGGCAGACGATAAAAACGCATCGCTCTCTATTGCTAAAAATATGATCTTCGCCAAGATATTCAACTCAAGGTGGGTAATAGAACGTACAAT
>CANRPG010000042.1 GCA_947632425.1 uncultured Clostridia bacterium
GACCGTGGGTATCCCAACCTGCTTTTCTGGGTACCATGTAGCCTTTCATGGTGCGGTAGCGCGGTATCATGTCCTTTATAACTCTCGTCAGAACGTGACCGATGTGCGGCTTGCCGTTTGCAGTCGGCGGCCCGTCATAAAAAACATAGGGCTTAGCATCTTTGCGCATTTCTATGCTTTTTTTGAAGATGTCGTTTTCCTGCCAGAATTTCAGAGTGGCTTTTTCTCTGTCTACAAAATTCAGATCTGTAGAAACTTTAGCATACATATAATATCCCTCCGAAGTATAATATACAATAAAAAAGAGCATTATCCGAATTAAGGACGAATGCTCGTATAAACCACCTTATTCGCATACGCGGCTTTAGCCGTATATGTTATCCCGTAACGGGGGATGCCGTCGCCGTTTACTTGGGGCAAGCCTTTTCAGGGCGCAGCTACAAAGTGATGTTCGGTCTGCTTCTACCGTTAGCGCCTTTCACCACACGCGCCTCTCTGAAAACTTTGAAACAGCTTACTGTCTTTGTCACAGCCTTTGTACATATCATATATATTTTATCACCATTTTTTTCTCTTGTCAATAGCTGAAAGTTTATTTGCGGCAAAAATTTTTTCGCGCTCTTGAAAAATAATACCAAATGTGTTATGCTATAAATGGCATAACTCATAAGGGGCGATATACATTGATAAAAAACATCGTATTTGATATAGGCATGGTGCTTGTTGATTTTCGCAAGCGCGAATACTGCAAAGAACTCGGTTTTGACGACTATACTACCGAGCGCATAGTAAAAGGAATAGTCGAAAGACCTATGTGGAACGAGCTTGATATGGGCACAATATCAGAGCAGGATATTTTAGACGACTATATAATCCGCGAACCCGATATGCGCGCTCAGGCACGGCTTTTTATGAAAGACCTGACCGAGATAGTCCACAGCTTTCCCGACAGCCGTGGGTGGCTTTCAGACCTTAAAGCAAAAGGATATAGTATATATCTTCTTACAAATTACCCCAAAGATATGTTTGAACTTCATAAAAATACACAGTTTGACTTTATGGACTTGGTCAGCGGATATGTCGTTTCATCGCATATAAATATTACCAAGCCCGATAAACGTATTTATGAATATCTTCTGCAAAAGTATGAACTTAGAGCTGAAGAATGTGTATTTCTTGACGATCTGGAAGCAAACACCGCCGCGGCTGCCTCTCTGGGATTTCAGACTATCACAGTCACCGACAGGCAGGCTGCAAAACAAAAACTCTATAAAATTCTTGAACAAAACCAACAAAGCGAGGATACCTTATGAGAAAAATATATAAAGACCGCCTCAGACCTATTATTGCCTATGCATGGAAAAGTCCCACCCACGCCGATATTGTTTCAAAAGCGCTAGAAATACTCGCTAATGACGGTCACCGTGAGCAGCATGACTTTTTTGCCGCATATGCCGATATTCTCACCGAATATGCCACCATTCCCGACAGAAAAGGCGATACCGACAAGGGCAAAGGCTATCACTATTATTGTGCAAAAAACGTGCAGGGCAAGCGTGCAGTGCCAACCGACAGCGGCTATTATAAGTCGGGCAAAAACGCCACGACACCAAGCAGATATTCACAATCGGCGCGAAGCATTTTTGAAGATGACTATCAGCTTGCACTTACATTTTTTGCAAGCAGAGGCGCAGGAAATATCGCCATTTCTATGCAGTTTGTCGGCAGGTGTATGCATATGATCTCAGATGTTTGCTGCACGCCGCATACCACCGACTTAACGCTGACTTCCTCAAAAAGCGGCAGGCATAAGCTGTTTGAGCAGTACGCGCGCGATATTTATCAGCGTTTTCATGCTAAAAACGGTTTTGACAGCATATACAGCAAGCACCTCGAAGAAAACACAGTCGGCGAGCATATGAACGACCTTGCCGCCATGTCAGCAGAGTATTATGATATTCTTATAAAAGCCAGAAAGCACACAGAGCTTGACAGCGCCATTGAAAATATGCTATGCCTTGCCCAGCGAAGCTGCGCCGCATTTTTGCTTAGATTTTATAAAGATGCAGCGGACAAAGAGCTTGCACTCCAAAGCGGCAAAACATATTATGTGCGCAGCGCTGCAAACGGAAGATATCTTTCTAGCAAAGGCTGTTTCAAAAGCGGCGTAAGCCTCTCTCAAACGGCTGAAAAACTCATACTTACCGCCAACGCACAAGGCTTTTATGAGCTTGAATTTGAAAACGGCTGCAAACTTTCTCTTGCCAAAAAGCAAAACTCACAGTGCAAGCTTAAAATAGGCAAGACCGCAAACGGCTATCGCATACTTACAGGCACTTCGCACTATATAAATGCTGTAACAGGCGCAAAAAACGGCTGCGTTTACAGCAGACTGTACGACCCCGACGATCTTTTCCAGTGCTGGATATTTGAAAAGACCGAATAAAACTTACCCTGCCGACATTATTGCCGACAGGGTATTTTGCTACTTGTTTTTGAAATTATGTATGCTGTGCAGGAAAAGCACCGTTATCATTATTATCAGCATGAAGAAAAATCCGAACATCACGCGCGAGTAATTTTTTGCCTGCTTCAGCTTTGCTTCGTTGACTTTTGAGCTAGCATCGGGGTCGATGACCCAGGTCGTGAAAGTGTGGCTGGTTATCTCTTTGTCCAGCAGTTCAAAGATCAGCGCGTGACCGTCAGCATTCGGGTGAATATCAAGGTCGCCTATATTCGTAAGCTCTTTGTTTTTGCCCTCAAACGCCGCCGCAACGTCGACTACTTTGTAGCGGTCATTGCCGTCGCTGCCAGCCGTCTTATTTTTGATTATCTCGTTTATCCTGCCTATAGCATCAGCGGCTATCTCGTCTATCATCGGTATCTGTTCAAATCCCTCAAACGGGTCGTATATCGTGTCTATAACTACCAAAGCTTCGGGATTTATTTCCCTTATTTTTACGATAAGCGCCTCAAAGTCCGTTTCAAAGCCTGCAATTGCTTCTTCGGTCTTTTCGGGCAGCGCAGATAGAATTTCCGCAATTTTAAGAGGGTCAATATTTAAAGCACCCCCTTGCTGAGAGCTTTCATCTCCGCTTTCGCTGTCTGTAGGGGCAACATCTTCAAGCATACCCAGCAAAACGTGCAGAAGGTCGTTTCCGCCTATTGAGATAAGAATAGTATCCGAGTTCTTTACATGGCTTGTCACTTTTGTATCAGACAGCAAATTCAGAAGATCAGCAGTTGTCGCACCAGAGACCGCATCGTTATAGTAATTGCTGTCAGCTTTAAGACCGTATTTTTCCGCGAGTTTGTTGGCGTATGAAGCGGTGTTGTAGCACGGCTCGTTTTCGCGCTCATAGCCTTCAAGTCCGTATCCTGCCGCGATAGAATCGCCAAGAACGGTCATTTTGAACGGCGTGTTTTGTGATATTTCTTTCAGATTTCCGGCAGCGGCAGCGGAAACGGCGCAGCAAAACATCATCGCCGCAGCTAAAGCCGCCGAAAATACCCTTTTTATGAATTTCATAAATATATCTCCATATCTGTATATAAATTTCAGCTTTATTATTTGTACTATTACAATGTATTATAACACAGTATTGAGTAAAATGCAAGTAATGCGCCATGCCTGATAATAAAATATTTACAAAATAATTATTGTAAATATATGAATTATACTGTATAATATATTTAAGTGTATAATTTATTAGGGACGGTAAAATTTCTGATATGATAGTTAGTGTTGAAAATATTTATAAATATTATAATGGCGAACCACTGCTTAAAGATGTGTCCTTCACTGTTGAAGATAAAGAACGGATAGGTATTATAGGCGTGAACGGCTGCGGAAAGTCAACGCTCCTGCGTATTCTTACCGGCGAAGAAACCTTTGATAAAACGCCTGACGGAAAGGGAAGCGTTACGGTATCTTCAAACAAGACTATAGGTATATTAAAGCAAAACAGCGGTCTTGACAGCGACGAGAGCATAATAGGCGAGATGAAAAAGCCGTTTGCCAAGCTATATGCTATATTGCAGCGCATGAAAGAGCTTGAGGGGCAGATGGTCACGCTGCACGGCGCAGAGCTTGAGCAGGTAAGCGCCGAGTATTCCGAGCTTTCGGCGTATTTTGAGGCTATGGACGGCTACCGAATTGACGTTCGTATAAACACTGTGCTTTGGGGCATGGGCTTTGGCGAAGTCTCTCGCGACAGGAAGATCTCTACCCTTAGCGGCGGTGAAAAAACGCGCCTTGCCCTTGCAAAACTGCTGATAGAACAGCCCGACTTGCTCATACTCGATGAGCCTACAAATCACCTTGATATGGCAACTCTGCGCTGGCTGGAGGAACATCTTAAAAGCTATAAAGGCGCAATACTTGTGGTATCGCACGACAGATATTTTCTTGATAAGCTTGTCGGCAGGATATTTGAGATACATAAAGGCAGCCTGCGTTCCTATAAGGGCAACTACAGCGCATATGTTACCCAGAAAAAGATGAACACCGAGCGGCAGAGCAAGGAATATGAGCTTCAGCAAAAAGAGATCGCCAAGCTGGAGGATTTTATAGTAAGGCATAAGGTGAGGGCGACCAGCGCAAAGGCGGCGAAATCCAAGCAGCACGCGCTTGACAGGATAGACCGTGTTGAAAAGCCCGACGAAAGTATAAAAACACCCAAAATATTGCTTGAATATGACATCATACCGCCCAAAGAACTGCTTTCGGTAGAAGGGTGTGAGCTGTGTGTCGGCACGGGCGATAAGCGTAAACTTATTGCCGAAAATATAAGCTTCAACGTCCGCAGAGGGGAAAAAGTCGCGTTCGTTGGTGTGAACGGCGCTGGCAAAACTTCGCTGCTCAAACTTGTGCAGGGCATTATTCCCCATGAAAAAGGGCGTATAAAGTGGGCGCCCAACGTTAAACTATCGTATTTCGAGCAGGAGCATAACTATTTGCATATGGGGCTTACCGCTTTTGAGGAGATACAAAACCGCTACCCTTCAATGAGCGAGCTGCTGATACGCAAAAGCCTCGCGGCTGTGCTGCTCACCGGCGAAGATGTTTTCAAGCCTATAAGCGTTCTAAGCGGCGGTGAAAGGGCAAAGCTGTGCTTTTGCATAATGTCTCTCAACCGCGGCAACGTGCTTATTCTTGACGAACCCACCAACCACCTCGATATAGACTCAATGGAGGTGCTTGAAGATGCTCTGAAACAGTTTGACGGTACGATTATTTTAGTATCGCATGACAGGTATCTGCTTTCAAAAGTTGCTTCAAAGATCTTCGAGATAGACGGCGGTGTGCTGCATGAATACTGTGGCGGATATGAGTTTTATGAGACTGCCAAGGCTTTGCAGGAAGAAGAGCAGATCGAAAATAAACAAAAGCAGGAAGTCGTAAAGCCGCCCGTAAAAGAAAACAGCGGCTACAGAACACGTCAGCAGAGAGCGGAAGATGCTAAAAAGAGGCAGAGAATATCGGCAGTCGAAAAAGAGATAGAGCAGATAGAAAACGCCATTTCAGAGTTGGAGCAGCAGATAGCCGATGAAAAAAACGCATCTGATTTTGAGCTTATAACCTCGCTTTGTTCTCAGCTGGAGGAGCAGAAAAACGCCCTTGACGAAAAAATGGAAGAATGGGCGCAGCTGGACGGTTGACAAACCGAAATTTAAGTGATATAATTATATGAAACAGTAATTTTTTCATATTGAAGAAAATATTAAAGAAAGGTAAACGGTCGCTTAGCATAAGGTTAAGTGGCAACGTGGTGAATGTGATGAATGATTTTTCGTATTCAATACTAAGCGCTGAAACTCAGCTTCCGTTCTATGTCGTCGGCATAGGCTCTATCGACAGGGAATACCATGTTAAGCGCGACGACGGTTATCCGTATCATCAGATAATATATACAGTAAGAGGCGAGGGCGTGCTCCGCGTTGACGGGGAGGAGTATGAGATAAAGCCCGGCTACGGCTATTATCTTCCCAAAAACGTTCCGCATGAGTATTTTACAGAGCTTGATGTATGGGAGAACCACTGGGTCGTGTTTGACGGCTATGGCGTTGAAGATGTGCTTAAACTTATGCATTTTGAGCAGGCAAAGGTGTTCAAAATATCCGACCTTTCAGTGCCCGAAGTGCTTTTCAAAAAGATGCTGTATCTTTTAAAATCGGATTATTTTTACAGCGGCTATCAGTGCTCGGCGCTTTTGTATCAGTATCTTTTGGAGCTTAATAGGTATGTAAACTTGCAGACAGCTGCGCAGGATACCAACAAGCTTTTGCAGCTTAAACCCGTTATAGACTTTATAGATGAAAATTACGGCAGGGATATAACCTTGCAGGAACTTGCCAAAATAATAAACCTCTCGCCGCAGTATCTTTGCAGACTTTTCAAAGAATGTTATGATATGCGCCCGTTTGAGTATATCGCAAGAAAAAGGATACAGCAGGCAAAAAATCTTCTCATATCCGAGAATATCTCGGTAAATGAAATATCGTCAAGAGTAGGATATAACGATTGCAGCTACTTTTGCGCGGTGTTTAAAAAGCACGAAATGCTTTCACCCGTGGAATTCAGATCGTTCCACAAAAAAGCATAGCCTTATATCACGGAGAACTGTATGGACAGAAAAGAGTACATAAAAAGGGTAATGCCCATAATAAATGAGCTCGGCGAAGAAAAAACCGATATGGTGCTTGATAAGATAGCGGCATATCTTGTAGATGCAGGCGAGGAAAACGAGGCAGCCGCCCTTAATGCTTTGGGTATACCCGAGCTTTTTGCAAGAAAGTTTACTCACAGCGGCGGCGAATATGAGATACCTCCGTTTTCGGGCGATCCCAGAAAGCAGACTGCCCCGAAGATAAAAACGCAGGCAGATCATGAAGATGCAAAACCTATAGAAAATACCGAAGAACCTCCGCCGCCTGAAACTGCATCTGCCACACCTATGCAGCTGAAAAACGAGCCTGTGCAGCCAAAATATACACCTGTGCAGCACAAAACAGAACCTGTGCGCAGGCAAGCCCCTAAGGCAGATAACAAAAAAGCCATAATAGTGCTTGTGCTGCTGGTACTTACATCACCGCTGTGGCTGGGCTTTATGGCAATATTCTGCGCGATAGCCCTTGTGTTTGTAATAGCGGTAGTAATTATGCTTCTTGTAATGACCGTCGGCGGAGCGGCTCTGACCGTTTTCGGCGTTGTAAGAATAGTTTCACTTTTGCCTGTCGGTCTTGTAATGATAGGCGGAGGACTTTTGCTTCTCGGTCTTTCGGGCATAGCGTTCATACCGCTTCTGAATGTCTGCCTCAATACGCTGAGCGATACAGTCCGTGATATACGGGTGTTTGTAAAACGCGTTATCTCCATAGCTTTTGAAAGCAAAACGGAGGTGAGCCGATGAACACAAGTATGTCTTTAAGAACTAAAATATCTTTAGTTGTAATGATAATCGGCGGTCTTATCTTTTTGATAGGTATCGCATCGCTCGTTGCCGGAAAGCCTGATTCGCGCTATAAGCTTGACACCTATGAACAGTCCGCTCAGTCTGCCGATGTTAAAAGCGCCGTGATAAATATAGGCTACGGCAAGGTAAATATTTCTACAGGTACGCATTTTGAGATAAAGTGCAAAAACATCGACACCGAAAAATTTGAATGTAAGATAACAAACAATGTTCTGCAAATAAATTATGATACTGATCTTATTGAAAGTATGTATATGGGCAAGGGCGACGGCATCGACACCACGTTTGATATAACCTTGCCGAATAAGCTTCTTGAAGAAGTAAGCTTTACCCAGAACTGCGGAAAAGTCAGCATAAAGGGCGTTACTTGCAATAGCTTTTCGCTGTCATCAGCAAGAGGGGGTATACTGCTCAACGGTGTTTCTGTAAACCACAGTACAAAATTTGACCTTGGCAGCGGCAAGTGCGAGATAAACTCATGCACCCTGCAAAGCCCCGAAATAAACGGCGGTGTGGGCAACTGCTCAATAGTAAAGTCGCGCATAGCCGATATGACGTATAACGGCTCTTTCGGTGATATGGATATAACGGGCTGCGTGCTTTCGGGCAGTACAAACCTTGACTGCGGTATGTCAGATACAAAAGTATCGCTTACGGGCGATGAGAGCGGCTATGGCTTCTCGTTTGACAAAGGCTTCGGCGATATAACGATATTCGGAGAAAAGTACACAAAATACGACGGTACTACAGGCAGCAGCTTTATCATTGTCAGCAACAGCTTCGGTGATGTTATGATTAGCAGCAACTAAATGTGCAATAAAATTCAAGTCGGAACATATGCTCCGACTTGTTTTTTTATCTGAATTTTCCTATATAGTGAGCCGACTTGCCCAGCTGGCTTTCTATTCTCAGCAGTCTGTTGTATTTTGCAGTGCGTTCTGTTCGGCAGGGCGCACCCGATTTTATCTGCCCCGAATTGAGCGCCACAGCAAGGTCAGCAATAGTCGTGTCCTCTGTTTCTCCGCTGCGGTGAGATACAATGGCTGTGTAGCCTGCGCGTTTGGCGGTCTTTATCGCTTCTATCGTCTCCGAAAGCGTGCCTATCTGATTAGGCTTTATCAGTATCGAGTTGCCGCAGACCATTTCAATGCCTTTTGAAAGCCGTTTAGTATTCGTAACGAACAGATCGTCTCCCACAAGCTGTACCTTGCTTCCAAGCTGCGCCGTAAGCTCCTGCCAACCGTCCCAGTCCTCCTCGTCAAGCCCGTCCTCCAGAGAAATTATAGGGTAGCTTGCACACAGCGTTTTCCAATGTGATATAAGCTCCGAAGAAGTAAATACCTTGCCCGATTTCGGCATTCTGTATTCGCCCACGCAGTCGGTTTTCCATTCGCTTGCAGCCGCGTCAAGCGCAAGCATAAAATCTTTGTCCGACTTGTAACCTGCATCATTTATCGCCTGCAAAATAAGTTCTATAGCTTCTTCCTCGCATGAAACATCGGGCGCAAAGCCGCCCTCATCGCCAACACCCGTTGCAAGCCCTTTTGTAGAAAGCAGCTTTGCCAGTGCGTGATATACCTCGGTACATTGCCGCAGTGCCTGTGCAAAGCATTTTGCGCCTATGGGCATTATCATAAATTCCTGAACGTCAAGTCCGTTGTTTGCGTGTGCGCCGCCGTTTATAATGTTCATCATCGGCACAGGCAGAACAGTTGCACTTGTGCCGCCCAGCAGACGATACAGCGGAATACCTAAAGAAAGCGAAGCAGCCCTTGCAGCCGCAATAGATACCGCGAGTATAGCGTTTGCACCCAAATTTGACTTGTCCTCGCTGCCGTCAGCCGCAATAAGCGCGCGGTCAACACTGTAGGTGTCGCAGGCATTAAGCCCATAAAGCTTGTCGCTTATCACACCCGATATGTTTTCAACTGCCTTTTTAACGCCCTTGCCGCCATATTTGCTTTTGTCGCCGTCTCTCAGCTCATGTGCCTCGTGTGCGCCTGTAGAAGCGCCGCTCGGTGACATACCCATACCTACAGTGCCGTCAGCAAGCTCAACAACAGCCTCGACTGTCGGGTTTCCTCGCGAATCGATTATCTGCCGCCCGTAAACTTTCTGTATTTTTGTTTTGCCTGACATATGCATACCTCCGTAATGCTTTTTTATAATTGTACCCGAAAAGTATGCGTTTAATCAGAATAGCAGTGGATAGCTGCACCCGGCTATATCAATCATAGTAAAATATGAGCGTGTGCAGCGCATCTGTAGGCTTTTTCTTGTAGTAATCGCTCAGCAGCCGCGCGTGAAAGCCAAGCTTTGTCACTTCATTTAAAAGCTCTCCGTCGCTGAGCTGCGTGTCAAATTCTATAAGGCAGTGCAGACCCGAATCCTGCCCCGTCACCCTGCACCCCTTAAACAGAGGGTATTGCGATATTTTTTCAAGCATATTGTCGCGCCGCTTTTTGTAAAGATGTTTCACGCGGTTAATATGCTTTTCAAAATAGCCTTCGTCAATAAACCGCGCCAGAGTGTACTGTTCAAAGGTCGATACCGTGCAGGAGCAGCAGTTTAGTTTTTGTCTGAAACGCTCAGTAAGAGAAACAGGCAGCACCATGTAGCTTATGCGTATAGTAGGCGAAAGGCTTTTGCTGAACGTGTTCATGTATATCACTCTGTCAGCGGCGTCAATGCTCAAAAGCGAGGGTATAGGTCTGCCCGAAAGGCGAAATTCGCTGTCATAATCGTCCTCGATGATGTACCGCCCCTCTTTTTCCGATGCCCAGCCCAGCAGCGCGTATCTCTTTCCCACAGAAGTAACAACGCCGGTAGGGAAGTGGTGTGATGGCGATATGTGCATTATGTCCGCGCCCGAGGCTTTCAGAGCAGCAATGTCAACGCCATCGCTCTCCATTGGTATGTAAGCGCATTTTGCCCCAAGGCATGAGTATATATCCGATATTTTAGAGTACCCCGGATCCTCCACGCCAAAAGTGCGCCCCTCTCCGATAAGTATGTTTATCAGCATATAAAGATACTCCGTCCCTGCGCCTATAACTATCCTGTCGGGCGAAACGTCAATGTTGCGAAACTGCCGAATGTGTTTTGCTATCGCGCAGCGCAGCCTTTCAGTGCCATTTATCGGCGGTCGGGTCATCAGCATTTCGCGCTCATTAGACAGATCCTCGCGCATAAGCTTTGCCCATATTGCAAACGGGAAATCCTTCGCCGCCGAAGTAATATTTGTTTTTTCGGAAGAAACCGCATTTTGGTTATGCACATAGCTTTGAAACGAAGATATGTTTTCGGCAAAATATCCTCTTTTTGGCAGTGCCTTGACATATCCTTCCGAAGTCAACTGGCTATATGCGTTCTCTACCGTTATAATGCTCACACCCAGATTTTCTGCAAGTACACGCTTTGACGGCAGCTTCTCATTTGCCTTTATTACGCCGTTTTCTATGTCTTTCTTTATGTGTTTGTATATCTGAACGTACAGCGGTTCAGAGTCTGTTTTTTCAAGAACGTAAGTCAACATATATCATCATCTGACCTTATCAAAAATAATTATTTTGGCTATTGTAATAATACCACAAGAAGATTATACTATATTCAAGACCAAAAGTCAATACATTTTGAAAGGACAGATATTATGAATAATGATCGTTATCAGCTTAACAAAGAACTTGCGCAGATGCTCAAGGGCGGCGTTATAATGGACGTTACCACACCCGAGCAGGCAGTAATAGCACAGCAGGCAGGAGCGTGCGCAGTCATGGCTCTTGAAAGGATACCTGCCGACATAAGGGCAGCAGGCGGTGTTTCGCGTATGAGCGACCCCGCCATGATAAAAGGTATACAAAAAGCCGTAAGCATACCGGTAATGGCAAAGTGCCGTATAGGTCATTTTGCAGAGGCTCAAATCTTACAGGCTATCGAGATAGACTACATAGACGAAAGTGAAGTGCTTACCCCAGCCGATGATATCTACCATATTGATAAGACCAGATTTAACGTTCCGTTCGTGTGCGGCGCAAGAGACTTGGGCGAGGCTCTGCGCAGAATTGCAGAGGGCGCATCTATGATACGCACCAAAGGCGAACCGGGCACAGGCGATATAGTTCAGGCGGTAAGGCATATGAGAAAGATACAAAGTGAGATCGCTACCCTTGCCGCAAAGCGAGACGATGAGCTTTTTGAAGCCGCTAAACAGCTTCAAGTGCCGCTTGACCTTGTAAGATATGTTCACGAAAACAAAAAGCTGCCGGTAGTAAACTTTGCAGCAGGCGGTGTTGCTACCCCTGCCGATGCGGCTCTGATGATGCAGCTTGGCGCAGAGGGCGTGTTTGTCGGCTCAGGCATATTCAAGTCGGGCGACCCTGCAAAACGCGCCGCAGCCATAGTTAAAGCCGTTACCAACTACAACGACCCCGAAATGCTTGCAAGCCTATCCGAAAACCTCGGCGAAGCAATGGTGGGCATAAACGAAAAGGAAATTGAGATAATAATGGAGGAGAGGGGCAAATGATAGGCATTTTAGCGCTGCAAGGGGCGTTTGAAGAGCATGAAAAAATGCTGCGCGCCCTCGGCTGCCAGACCGTCCTTATCCGCAAAAAGAGCGATATTCCGCAAAACCTCACAGGGCTTGTTCTGGTCGGCGGCGAGAGTACCACCCAGCGCAAGCTCCTTCGCGAGCTGGATATGCTTGATATACTGAAAGAGCGCATTGAAAGCGGCGTGCCCGTGCTTGCCACCTGCGCAGG
>CANRPG010000043.1 GCA_947632425.1 uncultured Clostridia bacterium
CGCTCCTTGGCAACATAGCTGTGCCAATCTTCAACTACATCATCTACCTCGTTGATACCTGCGATGAAGTTCTCGATAAGGTCTTTCTTGCTTCTGAGTTCGGGGCTTGAATCAACAGCTTTTTGTATAGTTATGAGTACTTCCTTATCCATACAATGGCTGTCGTGATATTGAGCGACGAGCATCAGAATATAATCAATATTTATCTCTATCTGCTTTATAAGCTCTATCTCAAAAACGATATCTTTTTCAATATCTGTAGGAGTACCGCCGTGATCCCCTCTGCGCCATTCGTCATAAATATCTTGATAGCGACCGAGGTAATCCTGAAAATCTCTTTCGGATATGATCTCCTTGCCCTCAAATTCATCAAAGCTGGAGAGCAGATTTCTCATACGCAGTATAGCGCCCATCAGAACGATAAACTCTTTCTGCCTATCTTCTCCGAGGATCTCCGGCTCGTCAAGCGGGAATTTATTCAAAAGCATATCTATCATATCAACGTAGCCGTCAATATGCTTGCCCTTGCCGTCATCATAACCGTTGTAATAATGGTCAAAACTTTGCAGGGTAACTATGCCGCTTGCTTCCCTGTCGCCGAAAAGAGCAATAGCTGCGTTCGTTCTCTTTTGCAGCGCTCTGAAACAAATTATATTGCCGAACGTTTTTATAGAGTTAAGTATTCTGTTGGTGCGGCTGTATGCCTGTATCAGACCGTGCATTTTCAGATTTTTGTCTACCCACAAAGTATTGAGCGTAGTCGCGTCAAAACCTGTCAGGAACATATTTACCACTATAAGCAGGTCAAGCTCTTTGTTCTTCATGCGAAGCGAAACATCTTTATAGTAGCTTTGGAATTTATCGCTTGAAGTATCGTAATTTGTGTTGAACTGCTTGTTGTAATCTCTTATGGCTTTTTCTAGGAAATCTCTTGAAGTAACATCAAGCGCAGAAGTATCTTCGGGGTTTTCCTCATCTATAAGACCGTCGGGGTCTTCCTCATTTGCGCCATAGCTATAAATTACGGCTATCTTCAGCGATTTTTCGGGGTGTTCATTCATTTGGCGTATAAATTCTTCGTAATAGAGTTTTGCCGCCTGCACCGAAGATACCGCAAATATAGAGTTAAATCCGCTGACACGCTGCTTTTGCTTTATCTCCTCGACCTGTTCGCGTTTACCTGCTTTAGCCAGCTGAGAAACGTTTGTAAGCACGTTGTAAGCATATGTGCGTTCAAACGCCTTGCGGTAAGTCTTCTGGTCGAAATGATCTAAAATATAGCTCGTGACAAGCGAAATACGTTTTGGTGACATATACGCTTTTTCGCGATCAATATCCCACACCTTAACGTCCTCGATGTCCTCTTCCTTGTCCATAGTTTTGATATAATCTACGCGGAATGGCAGAACATTCTTGTCGTTTATGGCATCAACTATGGTGTAGGTGTGCAGACGATCGCCGAACACCTGAGCTGTAGTGCGCAGATCAGGATTTTTGCTTGTACCCGAATTGACTGCAAATATCGGCGTACCGGTGAAGCCGAACAGATGATACTTCTTGAATTTCTTAGTAATAACGGCGTGCATATCGCCAAACTGGCTTCTGTGACATTCATCGAAAATGATGACAACACGCTTGTCGTACACATCATGGGCAGGGTTCTTCTTGACAAACGTTGCGAGCTTCTGAATGGTGGTGATTATAATACGGCAGTCGGGATCTTCAAGCTGTTTTTTGAGTACCGTTGTAGACGTATTGCTGTTTGCAGCGCCCTTTTCAAAGCGGTCATACTCGCGCATGGTCTGATAGTCAAGGTCTTTGCGGTCAACAACGAACAGAACCTTGTCTATGTAGTCCAGCTTAGATGCCAGCCGCG
This sequence comes from uncultured Clostridia bacterium, assembly GCA_947632425.1. Taxonomy (GTDB): domain Bacteria; phylum Bacillota; class Clostridia; order Oscillospirales; family Ruminococcaceae; genus UBA7477. The sequence continues at coordinate 1,877 of CANRPG010000043.1, forward strand.
CAGACTTGAATGATGTAAGCGTCTTGCCGGAGCCTGTGGTGTGCCATATATATCCGCCGCCCTCTATAGATCCGTATTTTTTGTAGTTATTAGCGATCTCAATGCGGTTGAGTATACGCTCGGTGGCGACTATCTGATACGGGCGCATGACGAGCAGCATATTTTCCGAAGTAAAAATGCAGTATTTTGTAAGGATATTAAGAATAGTGTGCTTTGCAAAAAACGTCTTTGTGAAGTCCACAAGGTCGGGAATGACTTTATTTTTCGCATCTGCCCAGAATGAAGTAAACTCAAAAGAATTACTGGTTTTTGACCTTTTGCTCGAATTTTCTTTTTCTTTGACTGCATTATAACGGGTGGTGTTGCTGTAATACTTTGTGTTCGTGCCGTTGGAGATAACAAATATCTGCACATACTCAAACAAGCCGCTTCCATACCAAAAGCTGTCACGCTGATAGCGCTCTATCTGATTGAACGCCTCGCGGATAGGCACGCCGCGCCTTTTCAGTTCGATATGCACAAGCGGAAAGCCGTTGACAAGCACGGTAACGTCATAGCGGTTTTTGCGCGCACCGGTATCTACCGCATACTGATTTATAACTTGCAGGCTGTTGTTGTGGATATTCTTTTTGTCGATAAGCGTGATGTTTTTGGTAGTGCCGTCGTCACGCTTGAGATTTTTAACGCTGTCTTCCTGTATCGTTTTAGTCTTTTCAACGATGCCGTCGTTGGCGTTGGCTATATGCTCGGTAAAGAAGCGTTTCCACTCGGTTTCGGTAAAGGTGTAGCTGTTGAGGCGTTCTATCTGTGTGCGAAGATTTTTGATAAGTTCATCTTCTTTGTGAATATTGAGATATTCATAGCCCAGCTCACCCAAACGGCGAATAAACTCCTGTTCCAGTGCCGCCTCGCTCTGATAGCTTTCAGCCGTGCGCGGTTCGGGTATGTACTCAGTAACAACGGTGTCTTCATTTGTTGCGGCAACAATGTTAAAAAACGACATTTTCTCACCTCATTATGATTTAGAAAGTCTTTCTTTGATTTTTCTTTTCTACTTGTTTTTCTATTTCGTCCATTACGTACTTCCAAAGCTCTTTTTCTTCTTCAGAAAGAGTTGGATCATTCTCTATTTTTATTTTGTTCATAAGAGCCAAAAATTTGGCAAGGCATACGATATTCATGTTTTCAGCTCCTTAAAGGACAGCAGCTTGTCCCTATAATATTCATACTGTTTGCGCCTTGCCTCTATCTCGGCAGGCAAGCCTTCGGTAATGTCATTGCACAGTTTGTCAAAACGGTCAAGAATGGCAACAATGCGTTGTTGTTCGGCAAGCGAAGGAATGGGAACAGGAAAATTATTGAGCATGGGTCTCCTTACCGACGTTACCGATGAATGAAAAGAGTTTTTTTCAATATATGACATAAATTTGCTTTTCATATAGTAATAATAATATTTCGGATTAACTTCACTACTAATTATGTGAATTCTGTATGCTCTTTGATGAAGTGCATATTTCCCTTGAACATAATGAAATATTTTTCCAACACCCACTCCATCGCCGGAGGTTATAATCGCCGTTTCATCAAATTCATATTCGTTTTTACGACGTATTTCTTGCGAACGAACAAAAAATGGATATTTGCCATCGTCCAATTCCTCATTGGTATTACTACTGCCTGTACCTATTTCGGCAATTTCCTCAAGTTTTCGCCACTCAAAATCAGTTCTTACCCCCCCGAAGGAGTCAAAATCAAGCAGCATATCGCGGTAATATTCGTACTGCTTTGTACGGGCTGTAAGCTCTTTTTCAAGTTCCTGCTGTAAGGCAGTTACGCTTGTGCTGTATTCATCAAGTATCCTAACAATTTCACGCTGCACCTCTATAGGAGGTACGGGGATTTTGAAATTTTCAACAACACTTTTGTCAATCGTCGGAACGCCACCGACTCTTTTTTGAGAATAAAAATATTCTTCATATCCCGATAAAGCATAGTAGATATATTTCGGGTGGATATAATCTACCCGACCAAGCCAAAAACTGCCGTCTGAACACCAAAAAGGTTTATCAATAAATTTAACTCCACCGATCCCACCAGTATTTACAACAATTGTTGTATCAGCAGGTGCATTGTAATCATTATATTTACCTAATATACTATCTTTGCTACCATGATACACTTCATATTTTCCACTATCAGATAATTGACTTTTAGTTAATCTTCTTCCCCTGTTCACACCAACAGTTTCTTTTATAGTTTTATACTCCACCCCATTCGGGCAAAGTTCTTCTAAAAGCTGCTGCAATCTGTTCATGATATGACCCCTATCTCCGCGATTATTTTATCGATCTCCGCACGCAGGTCATTTTCACGGCTCACTATCTGCGCAATTTCAGCGTTCAGCTTGTCAATGTCTATGACCTCTCTCGTGTCCTCCTGCTGCACATAAGTTGACACCGACAGGTTATATTCATTATCGGCTATTTCGTTGCTCGTCACCGCACGGCAGAAGTATTCAACATCTTCGCGCTTTTCAAATGCAGCCACTATCTTCGCGATATTTTCCTCGGTCAGCTTGTTGTTGTTCGTGACCTTTACGCACTCTTTCGAGGCATCGATAAAAAGCGTACTGCTTACGGTCTTGCTCTTTTTCAGCACCATTATGCACGTTGCTATAGAAGTGCCGTAGAAAAGGTTGTCCGGCAGTTGTATAATACAGTCGACAAAGTTGTTGTCTATAAGATACTTGCGTATTTTCTGCTCGGCGCCGCCGCGGTACATAACGCCCGGAAAACAAACTATTGCGGCGCTGCCGTTATTTGCAAGCCACGAAAGCGAGTGCATAATGAAAGCCAGATCCGCCTTTGACTTGGGCGCAAGCACTCCGGCAGGGCTGAAACGAGGGTCGTTTATCAGCAAAGGGTTTGAATCGCCATCCCACTTTATCGAGTACGGAGGATTAGAAACTATGACCTCAAACGGTTCGTCGTCCCAATGCTGCGGAGAAATAAGGGTGTCCTCATGCGCGATGCTGAATTTATCGTAGTCAATGTCATGCAGAAACATATTTATGCGGCAGAGGTTGTATGTAGTAATGTTGATCTCCTGCCCGAAAAAGCCTTGACGTACCTTGTCTTTGCCCAGCACTTTGGCGGCTTTGAGAAGAAGAGACCCCGAACCGCAGGCAGGATCATACACCTTGTTGACCTCGGTTTTGCCTGCCGTTGCAAGGCGTGTGAGAAGCTCTGAGACCTCTTGCGGAGTAAAGAACTCGCCGCCCGATTTTCCTGCATTGGCTGCATACATACCCATAAGATACTCATAGGCATCGCCAAAAGCATCTATTGTGTTCTCCTGATAGTCGCCCAGATTCATCGAGGCAACGCCGTTCATCAGCTTTACAAGGCGCTGCTTGCGCTTTCCCACGGTGCCGCCAAGCTTGTTGCTGTTTACGTCAAAGTCGTCAAAAAGCCCTTTGAAGTCGTCCTCACTCTCGCAGCCCTGCGCAGAGCTTTCTATGCTTCTGAAGATGCCCTCAATGGTTTCGTTGAGGTTGTCGTCGCCGTCTGCCCTTGCAAGCACGTTGCAGAAAAGCTGGCTTGGCAGAATGAAGAAGCCTTTGGTCTGCACCATATCTTCACGCGCACTCTCGGCTATGTCGTCAGAAAGCTTTGTGTAATCAAAATCGGGCGTGCCTGCCTCGATCTCGCCTGCGTTTATATAGTTGGTGAGATTTTCGGAAATGTAGCGATAAAACAGCATTACAAGCACATAGTTCTTGAAATCCCAACCGTCAACGCTGCCTCTGAGGTCGTTGGCAATGCCCCATATAGTGCGGTGCAGCTCGGCACGTTCCTGCTCTTTTTTGTTATCTGTCATAGGTCAAATACGCTCCTTTTTGCTCGTTATTTAATATGTCTGTATATATTGTATCACATTTCTTTGGATTTTGCAAGAGTTTTGTGTACAAATAATTACGCTTAAGCGAATAATAATACATAAACATAAAAACGGCTCTCCTGCTTACGGGAATATCCTCGTTGGGGAGCCGTATTTTCGGCAGCCTATGATCATTTACACATAAACGCCTTGATCTTTTCTCCGTCAGCGTAGCCTTTGTCATACAGCCGTTTCATGTTTTTGGGGTCGCGTGAGAGCGTGTTTACGCCGCAGGTATCGTTGGGCGCGACGATCAGCACTTTACCTTGCTTTTCATATTCCTGCGCCAGCGCAACGCCCTTATTATATCTGTTCGCTCTTTGATGCAGACCCTTCGCCGCGTTGGGGTACTTTTTGCGTATAAGGGCAGCAATTTTGTCATCCTTCTCTGATGTTCTGATGAAATTTTCAGGCTTTGTCAGCAGCAAGACCACACGGTCGCAGCCCAAAGCAAACGCCTTTTTCAGCGGTACGGGGTCGCCTAGTGCGCCGTCGTAATATGGCGTACCTTGAATGAAATACGGCTTACATACAAACGGAATGGACGATGATGCTTTAAACACATCGTAGCTGTCCTGCCGGATATCACGCTTATCAAAATACTTCGCCTTGCCTGTTTCGGCATTAGTTGCTACAACGATAAATTCCATAGAATTGCTTCGCAGAGCATTGTAATCAAGAGGATTTTCGCCGTCGTGATCGCTGAGCGTGCTGTAGACATAATCCATATCGATAAACGAGCGTTTCAGTATGAAATTTCTCAGACTTGCGTACTGTTTTCTGAGACCGTATTTCGTATAAAAAGTAAAGTTTCGCCTTCTCTGTCCTGCAATGAATGAGGCAAGATTCGCGCTCCCTGCCGACACGCCGATACCCAGATCGAAGCGAATATTCTGATCTAAACAATAGTCGAGCGCTCCGCAGGCATATACACCGCGAAATCCGCCGCCAACATCTATAACACCGATCTTCATAACGCACCACCTGTGGGGCTGAATACAATTTCTGTAACGTTCATAAATATCCTCCTTGATTATCAGCGAAATAAAATGTACAATGGCTTCTGCACGTCTGTATAAAACACACAAATTTTGCAAGCACAGAATTACTGTACAAATAAACGCACTGTTTTCAAACTTACTGCGGAAAATAATATTCCGCTATCTTATCGAGCTGTGATGCTATTTCCTCAAAATCTTTGCTAAGATCAAGCGTTTTTGCCCCGATGCTGTTCCCACATATCTCAAACGGTACGCCATCAGGAAACAACACATCTTCGGTCTTGGCATAGAGCAAAAGTCCTGAAACATTTCCCGTGTTATCGGTATCCATATTTTTCACATAGGCAAATATCTGATACATATGCGCCGACCGCAGTTTTTCTTTTGAATCCGAATAATTTTTTACGAGTATCTTGCTATAATATTTGGCATCGATGATAAGCTTTTTATCGCCTTTCTGCAATGTGACATCGGTATTCATCTGCGGAAGATGATCTGCCATTTTCTTATCCGGCTCCGCAGTAAAATTCCACTTCACCTGCGCCGCTTTCGCATCTAATTCATGATGTTCCTGCTTATAATATTCCAGAATGAATTTCTCATACAGCTTCGCCATGTTCTCGTCAGTTAACGAAAGCAACTTGTAGCTGCCGTCCTCGGTGGTTTGCAGCAAGCCCGTGATCACAAGGCGGCAGATGTTCAGCAGCAGCTCGTAACCGCGGTTGCCGCGCTGATACATTATCCTGTCCCACGCAATATTGCGCGGCTGTATGAGCGAAACGTCGCCGAAGTAAACGCTCAGCCGTCTCAGCGCCTTCTTTCGCTCCTCGGATACGCCATCTGCACGAGCAAGCAGATACAATGTAATTTTCAGTATCTGATTATACAGATTGTCCTGCGAAAATTCGTCAAACCGGCAGGCGAGCTTTGTCTTTCTCTGCACGCGCAGGCGCATTGTTTCGCTGATATCCGGCTTGCCGCGCATTACGGTAAGTTCCTCCTGCATCGGTACATATTCGCGGTAAAGCCCCTGCTTAATCTGCTGTGAAACGCCCTTTTCCAGTATCGCGGCAAACAGGTCGTATATGTTGTCAAACTCCTCCCCTGCTACCCTTTTGTAGTCCTCTTTTCTCAGTCTCTTAATGTCAAAGGCATAGGAAAGCATATAGTAGATGTTCTTGATAAAAATGCCCTTGTCAACCGTCATTGCTGTCACCTGATGCTGCACGCAAAATACCTGTCCATTCTTTTATACTATTATCATCATCGAACCAGTATTCCTCAATAAGCGGAATTATCTCAAACTCTACAACGCCGCGCACCCACTCGTCGTCTATGACCGAGGTATCTTCGGGCGCAAAGTAGCTGTGACCTATCTCAAAGCCGCTGCCGAGAGCGCTGTCTGAGCGTATAGCAGCATTGAGATCTTTTATCTTCGCGATCACCTCGTGATACAGCTTGCACGTGATTTTTTCTGCATATTCGCCAAAACCGTTGCACTGCGCATCTTCAAAAGCAGGTCTCATGGTGTAGAAACAAAAACGTCTGCGAAGTGCGTAATCTATCATTGCAAGGCTGCGGTCGGCGGTGTTCATCATGCCGATTATATGCAGGTTTTCGGGGATATAGAAGGGCTTGCCGCCGTAAACCGGATTGATCTTGTGCTCTTCGCCGCGCTTGTCGTTTTCGATAAGCATAAGCAGCTCGCCGAAGATCTTGCTCAGGTTGCCGCGGTTTATCTCGTCGATGATGAAGAAATACGGCTCACAGCTCTCCTTGCACCTCTCGCAGAAGTCGTAAAACACGCCTGTTTGCAGGTCAAATCCGCCGCTGTCGTTGGGACGGTAACCCATGATGAAGTCTTCGTATGAATAATTTTGGTGAAACTGCACCATGCATACGCGGTTTTTGTTTTTCTCGCCGATGATAGAATATGCCAGCCGCTTTGCCGAGAAGGTTTTGCCCACGCCCGGCGCACCCTGCAAAATCACATTTTTCTTGCGCAGAATAAGCGCGCGAAGCCTGTCATATTCGCCCTCGGTCATGAATACTTCTTTCAAAAAATCGGCTTTTGTGTAGTGGCTGTGACCTTCATCGGCAACTTGTGCGGATGTATCAGCGGTTTCACTATCAAGGCTGTTGTCATCATCGGTAACTTGCGCAGTTTCCGAAGAATCGCTAACTAATCCCCAAACGCCGCTCCCTAAGCCATTAACAGGGTAAAACAGGTTTTGATTACTATTCTTCTTATTTTTATTCCTATTCTGAAAAGATCGAGTTTTGTTACAATGCGTTTGAATTTCAGATCTAACTGAGGATTCCGTAGTCTTCTTGAGACCCCTTTCTTTAATTTTTGCATATATTTTTTTCAGAGAAGCATGGCCGCCCAACTGTCTGAGTGAAATAATGATCTCACTGCGAACTGTAACTGCCTTTTTATACAATTTCACTCCGCTTAGGTCAAAATTGTCAAGCGCCTGCGAAAGCTCATCTCTCAGCTTCCATACAAAGCTGCCTTTCTCGTCCTTGTTGCTGCTGCGCCCTGTGTAAAGCATCGACCACCACTGCGTTGAACCGTCCTCTCTTACTTCCGGTGAAATGTCGGTCGCTTCACAAACTCTTCTTGCCAGCGCAACAGAGCCCGAGTTGTAAAAATTATACGATTCTCCGTAAATTTCCGAAAGCTGTCTGCAAGTTGCCGCGCCGCCGTAGTCTTTCATACGCTTCATAATTTCAAGTGCACTATCGGTGAAAACGTTCTTGTCTCGCAAAAGCCTGCCCCAGTCCTCAGCCGAAAGACCGGGCGTATATTCCTTCAGCGACGGAAACCATTCATCACCTTCTGACAGATCAGATTCGTAAGTTTTCTCAATATAGTGCGCTAAATCATATGCAGCCGTTATCATTTCAGGGTCAGGATAATCTTCGTTCGTCATGAACGAATTAAGCATCTGTTTGTAATCCTCATCTTCCATAAGCACGGCGCGCAGCTCATCTAACATCTTATATCCACCGATAACATTTGCCGCATTGCCGTTGCCTTTCGGGCGGTAGGTGTCATCTAACTTTTCGGCGCACTTTCGGTAGATGTCATACTTATAGATGTAATACTTGTCAGGGTACTTCAGCCACAGATATGTACTGGCGGCGTTAGTGTTCTGAAAATGATTGTTCCATGTTCCGTCATTGTATTTTTCTTTGAGCTCATCAGCGGTCTGCATAAAAGTCTTTATACGCTCGGCAAGGTCGCGGCTTTCGTCAAAAAGATCTTCAAACATCTCACGTGTCGTCTTGTCATCTGCTTTTGCAAAATTAAGTATCATAGCTCTCGGGTAATGGTGTCCCGAATCAAGCAGATTTGAAGCTTTCGCAGTAGCTTTCTTGAACATCTCGCCAAAATTTTCAGCGCCGATATCCCAGTTTTCCTGAAAATGTTTCACTGCTTCCCACTTGTATTTCTCGTCCTTCCAATGCTCGGGAAAATACTTCTTATACCCCTCAATTATCGGTATTATTTTCTCATGTTCTATCATAATGTACCTCCTCAGTCAGATCTATTTATTATTATAGCATATTTCAAGGCAGATGTCAAGTGTTTGGTGTACAAATAATTACGCTTAATACGCATTTTCCCGGAAACGATCTCCCCTAGTCGATCAGGTCGTTTTGAAACCTTGATAAATGCTCGAACGGCAGTATCTGTCTGCCGCGGAACAGTCCGCAGCCGTCGTTGATAAGCTGGTTGCCATACGCTTTGAACATATTCACGTTCACCGATGAGAGGTCGAGCGACTGCAATTTTGTAAAGCGCTCGAACGCCTCGTCAAAATATCTGCACTCGTGGTCGGGAATTATATCGCGCCTCGAGCGTATCTCCTCCTGCTGCCGCTCATAGCCGAAATGGTTCGCCGCGCCTATCTCCGCCAGGTCGTCCATATCCTTCGTCCGCAGTTGCAATTCGGTGTAGCACCTTGCAAGATTGTCATAAAAAGTTATGTGCAGCGAGCGGTATCCCGACGGCCGCGGACACGCCACATAATCTCTGTAATACGCCCTGTTTCCGCCTTCTAAACGCTCGTCAGCCTTGTTCGGGTCATCGCCCGAAAGCTGCGCTGTAAAGCCTCTTTCCTCCAGAAACTGCGGCAGAATATTCGCCAGCTCGTACAAAAATTTGAGTTCCTGCTCCTCCTGCGTCAAGCCGCTTTGCATATGGCACTGCGGCAGCGAGATGACAATTCTGTATGCGATAAGGTCGCGAAAACACGACAGACTGCTTTTTATCTCGGCTTCCGTCGGGTACTTGCCGTGCTGCTGAAAATAGTCGTAAATGTACTCGAGAATGTAGCCGTTGAATTTCTCCTCCGCGCGCACGAGCGACTTTATTCTGCCCTTGAATGTGAACGCCAGAAACGGATATTTCTGCGTCATATATTTGTAAAATTCCTTTATCCGCTGCGACTGCGATGTGAGAAAGTCGTTGTGCTCTAAAAGCTCTGTCATCTGTATAAGAAAGTTGCAGTGAGCAAGGTCAACAGGGTTGTTGTTTTCGATAGCAGACTTTTTAAGATCTTCAGAATATTCGTGCAATATTTTAAGTACCGTATCACCCGAATATAAATAATCATTCAGCGTTATCATAATATTCGCCTCCAAAAAATTTGCATACAAAAGCGCCGCCCCCTGACAGGGAGAAGCGCCGTTGCTTTATATTATAGTACCACTTATTTGAGCGTTTGTCAATACGTTATGAAAAACTTTCTGCTGTACGAATATTTACGCTTTTGTCAGAAAGTTTTCGGTATGCAGAAGCTATCACTATAAATGAAATTACTGCGGTCAGAATGTCAGAGACAGGCATCGAATAAAGCACGCCGTCCAAACTGAAAAACCGCGGAAGAAGAAGCGCGAAACCTACGCCGAAAACTATCTCGCGCACCATCGAAAGCATCGTAGAAGCCGCCGCCTTGCCCATAGCCTGCAAAAATATAAACGCAGCTTTGTTCACGCAGGCAAACACGAGCATACACAGATACACGCGGAACGCCTTTACGGCAAAGTCGGTGTAGTAGGTGCTTTCATTTGCCGCGCCGAAAATTTTTATAAGCTGCCGTGGGAAAACTTCGGCAATGACCAGCGACACCGCGCCTACGGCTGCTTCGGCGCACAGCAGCATTGAAAACAGCCTTTTTACGCGTTCTTTCATACCTGCGCCCATGTTGAAGCCGACGATGGGTATGCACCCTGCCGCCATGCCGACGACGATAGAAATGACTATCTGAAAAAATTTCATTACGATACCTACCACCGCCATAGGTATCTGCGCATATTGTTGCTGTCCGAATATTTGGTCAGCAGCGCCGTATTTGCGTATCATGTTGTTTATCGCCGCCATTGCC